>NZ_NPKW01000298.1:0-1424 GCF_002265885.1 Vibrio sp. 03_296 | reverse complement strand
GCGATGGCCAAAAATGGCGGTGCCAATACGCACCATGGTTGAACCTGATTCGATGGCGGCCATCATGTCGCGCTCATGCCCATCGATAAGTATCCACGCTTGGATAGCGTTGAGCTAAGCGTTGTTGTAGCTCAGCAAGCGGTTGGAATGCCGCTAACTGAGCAGCGTGGTCATCGACGTTTTCAGGGATTGACATCAACCCCCTTAAAAGTGAGGTTGGGCAAGCGTGAAATCAACTCAGCAAGTGCAAATATTTCCTCACCGGATACACCTGACTTAGAGGCTTCGCCGCTGGTGTTCACTTGGATCAGCACTTGCAGTGGTGGGAGCTCTGCTGGGCGTTGATCATTTAAACGTTGAGCGATTTTGTCACGATCAATGGTATGTACCCACGCAAAGTGCTCCGCCACTAAGCGACTTTTATTCGATTGAATAGGACCGATGAAATGCCACTCGATGGATTTCTCAGGGTGTTGCTCGGCAAAAAATCGGACTTTTTGCTACGCCTTCTTGCAACGTATGTTCTCACCAAAAGCCCTTTGACCAGCATGATAGGCTTCGAGAATCGCCTCGACAGGTTTGGTTTTACTGACSRCTAAAAGTTGCACTGAGTCTCGAGCTCGTCCACACTTTTGCGTAGAGTCGTGAATCTGTGTGGTGATATGTTCAATGTTTTGTTGAATACTGTTCATCGCAAGTCTTTTAAGGGAAAATAATGGATATCACTGAGTTACTGGATTTTAGTGTAAACATAACGCATCAGATCTACATCTTCTGCGGTGTGCCTCCTATGGTACGCATAGATGGCGATGTAAGAAAGCTCGGTGTGCCGCATTTAATCATGCTGATGTGCATCGTTTGGTTTTTGAGATCATGAACGATTCACAGCGCAGTGAGTTTGAAGAGAAATTGGAAGTCGTATTTTTCCTTTGAATTGCCTAACGTAGGTCGCTTTCGTGTTAACGCCTTCAACCAATCTCGTGGCTGCTCTGCGGTGTTTCGTACCATTCCAACCAATATCCCGACCTTGGAAGAGACTTGAAGTGCCCGCAAATTTTGAAAAAATTGCGAAGTGTGAAAAAGGCTTGGTGCTGGTCACCGGGCCGACAGGTTCAGGTAAATCAACCACGTTAGCGGCGATGGTGGATTACATTAACCGAAACTACAACAAACACATTCTGACCATTGAAGATCCGATTGAATTTGTTCACCAAAATCAGAAATGTTTGATTAACCAACGCGAAGTTCATCGCGACACTCACAGTTTTAAAAATGCGTTGCGCAGTGCCTTGCGTGAAGACCCGGATGTGATTTTAGTGGGTGAGTTACGTGACCAAAGAGACCATCAGCCTAGCGCTCACCGCGGCAGAAACGGGCCACTTGGTGTTTGGTACGTTGCACACCAGTAGTGCAGCAAAAACCAT
>NZ_NPKW01000297.1:0-972 GCF_002265885.1 Vibrio sp. 03_296 | reverse complement strand
CCAACAAAGAAGCCTTATTGGAAGATGTACGAGCTTTCGATGACTCCGCGAACTTACCTACATTAGCGCCGAACGTGAGATGAAGGGCTTAGGGGCACGCCATCTTAACGGGCCGTGAGCTCGTTGGGGATCAGCCTTTTGCTGTGGTGTTAGCCGATGACCTTTGTGTCAATGAAGAACAAGGAGTCTTGGCACAAATGGTCGCGCTGTTTAAGCAGTTCCGTTGTTCCATCGTTGCAGTTCAGGAAGTACCTGAAGATGAAACCCATAAATATGGCGTTATCTCTGGTGAGATGATAAAAGACGATCTTTTCCGCGTAGACAACATGGTGGAGAAGCCAGAACCTGGCACCGCGCCAAGTAATCTTGCGATTATTGGTCGTTACATTCTTACCCCAGATATTTTTGATCTCATTGAGCAAACAGAGCCAGGTAAAGGCGGTGAAATTCAAATCACCGACGCGCTACTCAAACAAGCAAAAGCAGGTTGTGTGCTTGCAATACAAATTTAAGGTCGTCGTTTGATTGCGGCAGCGTTGAATGGCTATATCGAAGCAACCAACTATTGCTACCAAAACCTTTATCTGAAAGATGAAAAGAAATCTGAGTTGGGTAAATTTAGTACGCAAAAAGAGAAGTGATCAACGTCCTCTTAAACCGATACGTAAGGCGCTGGATAAAGCGCCTTATTTTTAACTGTTTTTTTTATCCAGTATTTTATTGCACATTTCTCACACTATGTAATACTTGCTCAACTTGTTGGTATTACACAGAGCATCAAAGATGGACAAGATAGAAGTTCGCGGAGCACGTACCCATAATCTCAAAAATGTTAATCTCACTATCCCACGAGATAAGTTGATCGTCATTACTGGCTTATCGGGTTCAGGGAATCTTCTTTGGCCTTTGATACCCTTTACGCTGAAGGTCAACGACGTTATGTAGAATCCCTGTCAGCCTACGCTCGCCAGT
>NZ_NPKW01000296.1:0-961 GCF_002265885.1 Vibrio sp. 03_296 | reverse complement strand
GCGTTAAGGCCTGCTCGACCTTCTCAACCGAGACTGGCAGTCCCATCAGTCATCCACTAACACCGCCTCTCCACCAGCACGAATGACATTTTCACGCATGCGCTCACCAAACACCCCATTGCGGCAGACGATRACTTTATCTCCCGGCTCAATCAGGTTCACAAAGCACGCTTCCATTCCCGCACTACCTGGTGCAGAAACCGCAATGGTAAAATCATTCTCAGTTTGAAAGGCGTATTTAAGCAGTTGCTTGAGCTCATCCATCATCTGAATAAACACGGATCCAAGTGCCMACGTTGGGCGGCTTAGTGCTTGTAGTACTTGCGGGGAAATATCAGACGGTCCTGGCCCCATTAAAATACGACGTGGGGGAATAAAGCTTTGAATTGACATACCGGCTCCTTGCTAAGTGTGAAAAAGGTTAACGGACAGCGTAATCGTTTTAATGCAAATTATGTTTCTCCACACTAAAGCAAACGAGCAACGACAGCAATTAGCCGACAGTCTTAGAGGTCAAACCAGTGTCAACAATTTGTTAATAAAAACTTTCAATCAAGATCGAATTAGCAGTTGACATTGGAGTGTGAAAAACGTTCAATGTTTAAGCTTTTTGCAGAAGAGGAGCACTGCCCAGGCAGATGTTTTGTGGAGCCGCAACTCCAACACAGAACATTCAGGGGGAGTAGTGCCGAGGTAGATCAAAATTGCAGGATTTGATCTGTCGGTTGACTTGGGTTGAGTCCCATCAACTGTCATCAGCTCAGCCTGATGAAGAGCTTCTGAGATGGATTTTCTGATTATTCAAACTGACCTCTCTAAACCGCTCTGCCCCTTTCCTCACCAAAACAAACATCGGATGTTGGATTACCAACGGTTAATATTTTTCGGAAGTTCGTGGGAGAAATGCCGTGAGCGCATTGAATGTAGCGAAAATTTGGTGGAACAAGTGTTGCAAACTTTG
>NZ_NPKW01000295.1:0-565 GCF_002265885.1 Vibrio sp. 03_296 | reverse complement strand
AAACACTTGACTGTGGTGATTTGTCCGGCAAAGGAAGCGCGGCCACCAAAGTTACTGAACATAGGCTCGACTACATCCACTTGGTCCATATAGATATCGCAAAGGGCTGAAGTGTTGTATTCCATGGCATACCTTCTTTGGTCAACGAGATTTCTTTTGAGTATATCCGTGCATTAAGTCATTGCAATGACAATTAATGATTAACTAACAAGAGTTTGAGCTACCACAACAGTTGCAAACAAAATATTAGTGACGAGTGAGCATTTCACTACGACTGGCATCATCGGGGCAATTTGTGCTGGTTTCTCAGTTTGCCAAACGGCTTTACCATGATTAAAGAGCACAATTAGGCTAGAAGWAAATGGCAAACAGAGCCAAATCGAGCTGGGTTGTAGCAGCAAGTAACTCGCAAAGGCCATTAAGGCGCCACCGAGTAAAGCGAAATGGTACTGTTTGGCACGCTGTTGTCCAAGTCGTACGGCAACGGTGCGTTTGCCACAGGCCGCATCATTCTCAATATCACGCATGTTGTTGATATTGAGCACGGCAACGGCCAATAATCCAC
>NZ_NPKW01000294.1:0-649 GCF_002265885.1 Vibrio sp. 03_296 | reverse complement strand
GCTCTCGATGGGCGGTTTTTTGTCTCCGCCGCCGCGAAATATCTGCAGGATTAATCTACCAAAACAGATTACGCTTAACTCAACGCTTGTTCAGAAATGCCAAGAACCTTGATGCTTCGACGTTGTTCAAAATCCCTCTCCCTCACAAATTTACAGTGTAAAAAGGGCACTGTTTCCAGTGCCCGACTAATACCAAATTAGGGGGAAGTATTAGTAAAGTGAAACGGTAATTACAGTTTACCTTCGCTGCCACACATGCGGATTTTATCCATCACCACGCGTTTCATCGCCGCTTTACCCGGGGTGATGTACTTTCTTGGATCATTTGCCTCTGGGTGTTCGGCGAAGTGCCCTTGACCGCATCAGCAAAAGCTAATTTTCAGCTCAGTCAGCCACATTCACTTTGCATACACCAAGCTCAATACAACGGCGAACCATCTCATCTGGCACACCAGAGGCACCGTGTAAAACCAATGGAATGTCGACCACCGAACGGATTTTTTCCAAACGGGTCGAAATCGAGTTTGGCTCCGCTTTGTAGAGCCCGTGTGCGGTGCCAATCGCCACTGCCAACGAATCAATGCCAGTGCGACGAACAAACTCAGCGGCAGAGGCAGGATCCGTCATCAACGCATCGGCGCTGTCGACA
>NZ_NPKW01000293.1:0-1105 GCF_002265885.1 Vibrio sp. 03_296 | reverse complement strand
TGGTTGTATAAATGTTGTTAATGATATACATTCTCATTTATGTTTTATGTGGTTTCGAAATGAACAACCACTGAAATAACCTGTTTGTCTGTGCCAACCGCTTCGAGGCGGCGCACATAAAGCAAGGAATTCAATCGAAAGGAAATAACCGTGGCATCATTGAAGAAACCAGAAGCGTGTGAAAGCCTCAATGATATTCGACTGGGAATCGACACTCTTGATAAAGAGATTGTCCACATCCTCTCTCAGAGAATGGGATACGTGAAAGCTGCCGCACAAATTTAAACCTGATGAGAAAGCATACCGCCCCTGAGCGAGTGGCGTCCATGCTGGAAGAACGCCGGCATTGGGCTAATGAACAGGGGTTATCAGAAGAGTATGTGGAAGCACTTTTTGACAACATTATCCAATGGTACATCAGTCAGCAGATCCAACATTGGCGCAGCCAAAAAGGCCTTGCACCGGTGAGTCAAGATTAGGACTTATCACTCGTAAAAAACGACGCTAAGCGTCATGCTTCGTCTGTGAGTGGCGCAATCGAATCGCCACCGTCATGACAAACAAAATGAAAGGATTATCAACATGGGAATCCCCAAAATTGCTGGCTATCCGTTGCCAACTCCCGCTGAATTTCCAGACAACAGAACGGGCTGGACAATTGATCCCGACCAGGCCGCACTTTTGATCCACGATATGCAAGAATATTTCGTCAACTATTATCAGCCAGATTCCTCGCCAGTTGTTGACATCATTCAACATATCCAACGCTTAAAAGCAGCAGCGAAAAAAGCGGGCATTCCCGTTATCTATACGGCGCAGCCTGCCAACCAGCATCCGACAGACCGAGCGCTGCTTACAGATTTCTGGGCCGGCCTGAATGGTGATCATGTGCCTATCGTTGAAGCACTCAGCCCGGAAGAGGGTGACATCGAATACGTCAAATGGCGTTACAGCGCATTTAAGAAAACCCCGTTGCTCGAGTTTATGCGCACACAGGGGAAAAGCCAGCTCATCATTTCTGGGATTTATGGCCATATCGGCATTCTTTCGACCACGCTAGACGCCTTCATGCTGGACATTCAGCCGTTTGTGATTGGTGATGCCA
>NZ_NPKW01000292.1:0-568 GCF_002265885.1 Vibrio sp. 03_296 | reverse complement strand
TCTCAAGGTATTTGGCGTTGTTGACCTAGCCAGTTTGGGTAAGTTAGTGATTGCACTGTGCCGTCAGCACCGTGATCACGCAACACACGTTTGGGATTTTGCTTTACCAGCTTCAATATTACCTTGGGCCCATACTGAGCAGCTGGCTATAAGACTCAAAATTAGCGCTAATTTCTTCATGACATTCCATTATAATTATCAAGCTTCCAGTACCACGGATGTGAACATACCGAGTACACTCATGGTACAATAGGCGACCTTATGCCGAGCACGGTTATTTTACACAATTTCACAAAAAAGTAATCAATCGACTACACAAAGTCGAGATGGAGTTAACAGTGAGCGTAAAAATTCATTACCAAAACACGCATTTCATCACTAGTGCACCCGATATTCGCCATTTACCCGCTGATGAAGGGATCGAAATTGCGTTTGCAGGACGCTCAAATGCTGGTAAGTCCAGTGCACTGAATCGCTTAACCAATCAGAAAAACTTAGCTAAGACCTCGAAACCCAGGTCGCACTCAGTTGATTAACTTGTTTAAAGTCACGGAAGGTTGCCACATTG
>NZ_NPKW01000291.1:0-1501 GCF_002265885.1 Vibrio sp. 03_296 | reverse complement strand
TTCTGCGTGCTGCTTAATGATGGGGTCGGCACTTTCGGTGGCTAACAGTCGGTCGCCTTTTTTCGACCACTCAGTACCCCATGACACCACGCTGCCTTGAGCGGAGTGTGCGACGAGGCGCTGGTCGTTATCCATGATGTAGACAGTCGCCTTGGTTTTCTCTTGCAAGCGATTTAAAAACGCGTTGAAGGTATTGATGCGAATGTCGGTGACCATCACGCCGACAAACTGTTGCTTGTCGTAAACCGGCGAGAGGGCGGAAAGGGTGATTTCTTGGCGCTCGTCAGCATTGGCATAGATGGATGACCACATCACCTGGCGCTTTTCAGCAACGGGGCGTACCAAGGTCGCACGCGCGGATCGTAGTTGGGGATCAC
Organism: Vibrio sp. 03_296; assembly: GCF_002265885.1. NCBI lineage: Bacteria > Pseudomonadati > Pseudomonadota > Gammaproteobacteria > Vibrionales > Vibrionaceae > Vibrio > Vibrio sp. 03_296. The sequence goes on along the minus strand of NZ_NPKW01000291.1, from coordinate 1,124 downwards.
CGAGACAATCTCTTTGCTGATTTTATCGCCGCGATAAATGACCAATTTGCTGTCGGTGCGGTCATCTTGAATCATTAATGTGTGCGTGCCATTGCTCTCTTTGCGAAAGCCGATGTAATCCGCCGCTTCCGAGCCAAAACCGATCACATCCAGTTGTGGGATATCGGCGTACAGGGTTTGAAAAGCATTCAAGAAATAGTCTTGCAACTGTGAGGTATCATCAGCTTTGTAGAGGTGATTGAAGCTGATGGTGTGTGCCATCGCCAAACCGGCATCAAACGGTGCGCCTAAATACTCAGTGAGATGAGTTTGTACATTCTCCGTTAACGCAGAGAGTTGCTTGTTACTGAGATCAACCACGGCACGTTCATAGCTGTGTCGTTGAACGAGGATGACTAAAGATGATCGATAAGAGAAAATCACCACAAAAGGGGTGATGACGGCTGCTTTGAGAGAAATTTTGCTGCTGTCGTTGAGTTCGTACATAGAAAAAGCGTCTCTCCTTGATGTGCTTGGGTTTTGCACCGGTGTTCGAACGTGTCGAAACAAAGGCGCAAAAACCGAATAAGCCAAATGGGCAGACGCGACGGTACGGTATCGGGCGAGTGTGGTTAGTACAGCTCTTTTAGTTTTCTCGTCAACGTGTTGCGTCCCCAGCCTAAAACTTTGGCGGCATCCTGCTTGTGTCCATTGGTGTGCTTTAGTGCTGCTTCTAATAGTATACGTTCGAATTGAGGAAGTGCATAAGCCAGCAGTTCTTTTTCTCCAGATTCCAAAGCGTGCTCAGCCCAGTTCGACAACGTTTCTTGCCAAGTACCAGAAGCGTTGTTGTCATCCACCACGCGTTTTTCATTGACCAACTCGCTCGGCAAATCACTTGGCAACACTTCGCTGCCACTGGCCATGACGGTAAGCCAGCGACAAATGTTTTCCAACTGACGTACGTTGCCTGGCCAGTTCAAACGGTTAAGTATTTCTACCGTGCTACCATGCAGCGTTTTGGCTTCTACACCGAGCTCTTCTGCGGCTCGCAGCAAGAAGTGTTGGGTCAGTTTTTCGATGTCTTGCTTGCGCTCGCGAAGGGCTGGGATCTGCACGCGAATGACGTTGAGGCGGTGAAAAAG
>NZ_NPKW01000290.1:0-1060 GCF_002265885.1 Vibrio sp. 03_296 | reverse complement strand
CAATGAACTCGCCAAGGGTGCGCATTCCAGACATGTTATTTCCCTTAAACTTCGCTGAATAATGTTGGGGGAGTTTGAGCTGCATCTCTTGATCGGATGTGACGAAGGTTATCGTTTGCGCTCCCAATAAGTGTAAGGTTTAGATCTTATTAATGGTAATGAAGTAACCGACGCAGATCTCAATTTGTATGTCGAATGAAACCGGTTAGATTACACGAAGAGGTTCGATAAAAAGTGGCTGAAAAAACAGCGTTTGCTTCAACCCAACAGCAAAAACTGAGCGGCATGTGGTACAAGGCCAATAATGCTGCTCGCTTTTTCTAACGGTTATCATGATAATGAGAACGAGAAAAAACAGTCTGATGGCAGGATTCAATTTATGCATATTCATATCTTGGGAATTTGTGGCACTTTCATGGGTGGTGCTGCGATTTTAGCGCGACAGTTGGGCCACAAAGTGACCGGCTCTGACGCCAATGTTTACCCACCAATGAGCACCTTGCTCGAGCTCTCAAGGCATTGAAATTATTGAGACTTTGACCTTCTCAGCTCAATCTGCGCCAGACTTGGTGGTAATGMATGCCATGAGCCGTGGTAACCCTTGTGTTGAATATGTGTTGAATCACAACCTGCGTTATACCTCTGGGCCGCAGTGGCTGCAGGAGTTTTTGTTGCATGACCGCTGGGTGCTCGCGGTATCGGGCACGCATGGCAAAACCACTACCTCGAGCATGCTGGCGTGGATTTTGGAAGATTGTGGTTACCAGCCGGGATTTCTTGTTGGTGGCGTGCTCGGTAACTTCGGTGTCTCCGCGCGTTTAGGCGAAGCAGTTTTTTTGTCGTTGAAGCCGACGAATATGACAGTGCTTTTTTCGACAAGCGATCTAAGTTTGTGCATTACCATCCTCGCACCTTGATCATGAATAACTTAGAGTTTGATCATGCAGACATCTTTGATGATCTTGAAGCGATCAAGCGACAATTTCACCACTTAGTGCGTACTGTTCCTGGTAATGGCCGTATTTTGGCGCCCAAGCAAGACGTCGCATTAGCGGATGTG
>NZ_NPKW01000029.1:0-86627 GCF_002265885.1 Vibrio sp. 03_296 | reverse complement strand
AGTACCAACCACAGCCGGTCAGACGGGTAGAAATCCCGAAAGACGGCGGTGGAGTGAGATTGCTTGGCATCCCGACAGTTCGGGACAGAGTTGTCCAACAAACCCTAAACGACCTCTTAACCCCTATCTTCGAAGAGCAGTTCCATCCATCAAGCTTTGGATACCGCCCAAATCGAAGTTGTCACGACGCCATAAACAAAGCCACCATGTTCATCCGTCGTTATGGTATGCAGCATGTCGTGGATATGGACTTGTCAAAGTGCTTCGATAAGCTCGACCACGAACTTATCCGAAGGAGTATCCGAACACGAGTCACAGACGGCAGCGTGCTGGCACTGATAAATCAGTTCCTGAAAAGTGGWGTGATGGTTGATGGGCATTGGCAGCAGACAGAATTAGGGAGTCCGCAAGGTGGGGTAATAAGYCCACTGATAGCGAACATCTATCTGGATGCGTTCGATCAGGAGATGCGAAAGCGTGGTCACCGCATAGTGCGCTATGCGGATGATATCTTGATCTTCTGTCGTAGCCGAGCAGGAGCAGAGAATGCGCTTGCWCAGGCGACAAAGATACTGGAAAAAGAGTTGAAACTGACGGTGAATCAGAGCAAATCTCATATAGCACACAGCGAAAATGGGGTGAAGTTCCTTGGCGTCGAAATCGGGGAACAATACACCCGAATTCAGCCCAAGAAACTGGCTCTGTTCAAACAGACGTTGAAGCAGATGACCAAACGCAATGGCGGAAAGCCACTAGAGCAGGTCATTAACGAGCTAAATCCCGTCTTACGAGGGTTCAGTCAGTACTTCAGGATCGCCAATACCAGCAGGGAGTTCTCGCGAATAGCAGGATGGTTAAGGCGCAGACTGCGCAGCATCCAGTTAAAATTATGGAAGAAACCGACACGGTTGCACCAGAGGCTGAAACAGCTTGGTTACAAGCCGCCGTTCAGGTCAATTCAAATGAGTAGCTGGAAAAATGCGCAGAGTCCCTTAGCCAGTTATGCGATGCCAAATCAATGGTTTAACGATCTTGGTTTGTTCAATATCGAGCATGTTAGGACAGGGTACGTGTTCAGCAATTATGCTGAATGGAAGTGTGCATGAGCCGTATACGAGGCCCGTACGTACGGTTCTGTAAGAGGGATGAGGCGGCAACGCCTCACCCTACTTGTTGTACTTTGAAATGATGCCCCATCTTTTCTCACTGATTGCATCAAACATCAAACATCAAACATCAAACATCAAGCATCAAACATCAAACATCAAGCATCAAGCATCAAGCATCAGTGCTGATGTTCTTGTTCCACGGTACCGACCCAAGTGAGTAAGTGAGGAACAAAACCAAGCGGATGTTGAAGGATCTCTTCTTTGACAAGATCGATTTCCAGCAGTTGGTTATTGGCAGGATCGCTCACAATAAGATGACCTGTACGTTTGTCTTCCGTTAACTGAATTTTTTGTCCTTCCGCCAACGCAGGTGGCGTTTCCCATAAAGTGATGTTGTGGCTTTGAATGAAATTCGCCGCGGCATTAAACACTTTCAATATGCCGTTGGAGTTCACCACAACAAATACGTCGCTAGCAGCATAATGAGCTAAAACCCCTTCCTCCGGAGAGGATTTCCAATTGACCTCTTTCAGTTCTCCTTGGGCGAGATAAAACGCTTGAGCCTGACGAGTGAGAAACAGCAGTTTATCCGCAGCATCAAAACCCACCACAGTACCAAATCGAGATCCTGTGTCTAAACCTGCTGGATTGGCGAGTTTGGTGAATTGCGGGGTGGTACTTGGTGTATCAACAACGATCACGCCATCACTGCACGCAAAAGCCACTTGTGTTTTGGATTGCGCACTGCCGTGAAGCGCTGGGCACGCATCGGGTGAGGTGCTTAATTCGTGAAAATGGTCACCGTGCCGCTCAAGAGCCACGACTTTGTTTGGCAAAGCGGGATTGGCCGCATTGTCGACCATGCCGGTAAAAGCATGTTCCCCAAACAGTTGCGCGGTGCCGTGTACGGCATAACTAAAGGTGTATTGAGCTAGGGCTGTGCCATTGGCGATGCTGGCATCATTCAATACTCGGAACTCTGCGTTTTCTCCGCTGTTGCTGTCGCCATCAAAAAAGAGCGCCGCAGCGTGGTCACTAAGGTCGTAATGCGTTGGTTTGATGCCCTGATACTGGGTCGTGAGCAATTGCGGACGCTCTACGTGTAAATGGAAATGATCGCCATGCGCTTCTGCTTCAATGCCGGAATCGAGAACTTCAACGAGGTTTTGAGTGCGTTGCAGGGCCAACGCGTAGCGCCCATCTGGGCTGGTTTTCAGGCCAGATGGCGTATTTTGCAAATTAAACTGTTCCAATGGTGCCCAATTTTTGCCTTCAAGAACATAGAGATTAGTGCTGCCTTGCTCTGTGACGACCAAACGGCTCATGGCGGATGGCGCGTGGTCTGAATCTTGATGATTGTGATGGTCTGCTTTGTTCTCGCCTTCGCTACAGCCACTGAGTGTCAGCATGACGGCCAGTGAGAGTGCGCTGTATGTAACTTTGGTGGTCAACAGGAGTTGCATTTAACGATGTCCTTTCATTTGAACGATGGAATAAACCTAGCGAATAAACTTAGTAGGTTAGATTGATTTATGAAATGTTATAACATAACATTTGTCTCATTCAATAGTTTTGAGACGTATTATCATTAATTAATCGGAGATGGATGTAGTGAGAGTCCCAGCAGTAAAAAAGAGTGGGTTGTTTTTGTGTGGCGCCATGCTCATCAGTAGTTCAGCGGTCAAAGCAAATATTGATATTGGCGTAGTCCTAGATGGCAGCTATCAAAATGAATCTCGCCATTGGGGAGGTCGTGATAAGGGATTTTCGCTTGGGCATTCTGAGCTTGTGCTAAGCAGTAACATTGATCATCACTTCAAAGGCCAGCTCGTTACGGTATTGGCGAGCCATGGTGGAGAAACCGAGCTTGAACTCGAAGAGGCCTGGATAGAAACGCTCAGTTTACCGCTGGGATTCAAACTGAAAGCGGGAAGATTGCTCTCTCACATTGGTTACCTAAACAATAAACACATGCATGAAGATGCGTTTATCGAACGGCCGGCTGTTTATCGCGCATTTCTTGGTGGTCACTATTTCGATGATGGCGTTCAAATGAGTTGGTTAGCGCCGAGCGATTTTTATCTGCAGACAAGTATCGAAGCGTTTAGCGGAAAGTCTTTGGATGCAGGGTATAGTGAACCGGTGAGTGTTGGCGTGTATACCGCGAACGTGCAAATTGGCGCAGACTTAGGTGTGGAGCATAGTTGGCGTTGGGGAGTGAGTGCGCTTTACAATGCCAATGGTCGTCAGTTTGTTCATTCTGAGTCATCGGATCACAGTGCGCATGATCATCATCATGATCACGCGGGTCATTCGCATGGGCCCGCGATAACAGGGCGTCATTTATACGGCACGGATTTCACTTGGAAATGGGCGCCAGAAGGTAACTATCGTCAAACCAATCTGAGAGCCAGCAGTGAATTTTGGTATTTAGACAATCGATTTGATCCGCAAATGGCGAATGTGCCTGGAGCGGAACAAGCTGCACAAGGTTGGTATGCCGAAGTCGCCTATCAGTTCCAGCCGAGTTGGACCATGAGTACACGTTATGGGGAAGTGCGAACTGTGGAGGGAGACGTACACGCTCATGGTGATCACTTGCATGGCGAGTTTTCTCGTGGCGATCTGAAAGAGTGGGATGTCGCGCTGGATTGGCATGCTTCCCATTTTGGTCGCATTCGTGGTCAGGTGACCTATGAAGAAAGCGTTGATGGCGATGAGACCTTATTTAGCCTGCAATACGTGATGTCATTTGGAGCGCACCATGCTCATGCGTTTTAGTGTTTGTTTGTCGCTGTTACTTTTGAGCATGCCGAGCATCGCTGGGCTGAATGTCTTTGTCTGCCAGCCGGACTGGGCCGATTTAGTTCGCCTGCATGCGCCTGATGCCCGGATTTACTCTGCAACCACAGCGATGCAAGACCCGCATTATGTTCAAGCGAGGCCATCACTGATTGCACAAATGCGCCGTGCAGATCTGGTCGTCTGCTCTGGTGCTGAGCTGGAGATTGGTTGGCTACCTGAACTGCAAAGGCAAAGTCGCAACCCGAAAGTACAGAACGGGCAAACGGGGTTGTTGTGGGTCAGTGACTATGTGCAAATGCTGGATAAACATGAGCAGGTTGATCGTGCTATGGGCGATGTCCACGCGCACGGCAACCCTCACGTCCAATTTGCAGTGGCCGATATGCCGGCTGTATCTCGTGCGTTAGCGGACAGGCTTGCGCTTATCGATCCAGACAATCAGTCCCTATATAAAGGAATGGGGGTAAAGTTTCGCCATGCGTGGCAAAAACGTTTGTCCGTTTGGCGCGAGCAAGCAAGACCATTACGAGGTATGCAAGTGGTGGGTTACCACCAGACCTATCGCTACCTTTATGCTTGGTTGGGAATCGAACAAGTGGCGGATCTTGAACCAAAGCCCGGATTACCACCGACGATGGCGCATCTGCAAAAGTTGAATCAACTCGATTTGAGCCAAGTGAGTGGTATCGTCTACTCCAGCCATCAACCTGTGGATTCGGCCAACTGGTTGGCCCAGCGAAGCCAGTTGCCGATTGTGCAGTTGGCTCAAAGTGTTGGAGGAAGAGCGCAGGCCAGCGATCTGTTCGCGCTGATTGATAACAGTATTGCGCAACTGCTTCAGTTGAGAAGCACACCATGAGCACGCACATGTGGCTAATGACGCCGGCGGCCATTGGCTTGCTGGCTTTGGTGAGTAACATCATTTTAGGAAGGCAAGTGTTACGCCGTGGAGTGGTCTTTATTGATTTGGCCATGGCACAAATCTCGGCATTGGCGATGATCATCGTCGAGCTCTATGCAGGTTTTGACGCCAGTTTGCTGAGTAAAGTGCTGGCCTCGTATCTACTGACTTTACCAGTGGCTGGGTTACTAAGTTATTTAGAGTATCGAGCGACGCCGCACTTGGAAGCCATGATTGGCCTGCTGTATGTCATTGCTGCGTGCGTTTCCATCAATGTGGTGAGCGTTCAAGCACATGGTAAAGAGTTGATTGATTCACTGTTGGGTGGGCGTCTGCTATGGACAGACATCACTGATGTTGGTTTGGTGTTTATGGTGACGCTCAGTTTGCTTTGGGTGCAATGGCAGCGTCGTCATTGGTTGGAGGGAGCAAAATTCTATCTGTTGTTCGCTTTGGCGGTTCCGCCTTTGGTGATCAACCTTGGGGTGTATCTTGAATTTGCGGCACTCATTTTGCCCGCTTTGTTTGCCTTGCTCTTTCGATCTTCGCTCTATTGGTGGGCAGCGATAAGCCTGGGTATTGTTGGTGGGAGCGCCGGATTTTTGATGTCATTGTGGGGAGATTATCCGGTCGGGCCCAGTATTGTGCTGGCCATGGCAGCAGTTGGCGCCGTTGGTGTCATAGTTAAGCGAGCGAGTTTACATTTTCAACGTGCAGAGTCTCGTTCTCTCACGTCTTAAATTATCTTTTCATTTGTGCGGAGCGGATATTGGCTCCGCCATCTGATGACTTGAATCCAATAAAAAAATATCACTTTTTTTCATGTTGCCCCTTGAAAAGGTTTTTGACGCCCCTATCTATGAGGCATAAGTGAAACACACAACTTATTTTGGTTTTGTGAGTAAGGGTTGAATCCCCATTGTCGATCCCCATATAGGGGATAAAGCAAAAGAAAATAGAATTTATTTGGAGATAGCCAGATGGGTAAAATCATTGGTATTGACTTAGGTACTACTAACTCTTGTGTTGCTGTACTAGACGGCGACAAACCACGTGTAATCGAAAATGCGGAGGGTGAGCGCACAACTCCTTCAGTTATCGCTTATACCGATGGTGAGACTCTTGTTGGTCAACCTGCAAAACGTCAAGCGGTAACAAACCCAGAAAACACGCTATTTGCAATCAAGCGTTTGATTGGTCGTCGTTTTGAAGATGAAGAAGTTCAACGCGACATCGAAATCATGCCATACAAAATTGTGAAGGCGGATAACGGTGATGCTTGGGTTGAAGCGAAAGGCCAGAAAATGGCTGCTCCTCAGGTTTCTGCTGAAGTTCTTAAGAAAATGAAGAAAACAGCGGAAGACTTCCTAGGTGAACCAGTAACAGGTGCGGTAATCACTGTTCCTGCATACTTCAACGATGCTCAACGCCAAGCAACAAAAGATGCTGGCCGTATCGCGGGCCTAGAAGTTAAGCGCATTATCAACGAACCAACAGCAGCGGCACTAGCATACGGTCTAGATAAGCAAGGTGGTGATCGCACTATCGCGGTATACGACCTAGGTGGTGGTACATTTGATATCTCTATCATCGAAATCGATGAAGTTGAAGGCGAGAAAACCTTCGAAGTACTCGCAACTAACGGTGATACTCACCTTGGTGGTGAAGACTTTGACAACCGTCTAATCAACTACCTAGTAGCCGAGTTCAAGAAAGACCAAGGTCTTGATCTGAAGAAAGATCCTCTAGCGATGCAGCGTGTTAAAGAAGCAGCAGAAAAAGCGAAGATCGAACTGTCTTCTACTAACCAGACTGACGTAAACCTGCCATACATCACGGCAGATGCAACCGGTCCTAAGCACATGAACATCAAAGTGACACGTGCGAAGCTAGAATCACTGGTTGAAGACCTAGTTCAACGTTCACTTGAGCCACTAAAAGTTGCGCTTGCGGATGCAGACCTTTCTGTAGGTGACATCACTGACGTTATCCTAGTAGGTGGTCAGACTCGTATGCCTATGGTTCAAGCGAAAGTAACAGAGTTCTTTGGTAAAGAGCCTCGTCGTGACGTAAACCCAGATGAAGCAGTAGCGGTAGGCGCGGCTGTTCAAGGTGGTGTACTTGCGGGTGATGTAAAAGACGTTTTGCTACTAGACGTAACACCACTGTCTCTAGGTATCGAGACTATGGGTGGTGTAATGACGAAATTGGTTGAGAAGAACACCACTATCCCAACCAAAGCGAACCAAGTGTTCTCAACGGCGGAAGACAACCAGAGTGCGGTAACGATTCACGTGCTACAAGGTGAGCGTAAACAAGCGATGTACAACAAGTCGCTAGGTCAGTTCAACCTTGAAGGTATCAACCCTGCACCACGTGGCATGCCACAGATCGAAGTCATTTTCGACCTTGATGCGGACGGTATCCTACACGTATCTGCGAAAGACAAGCAGACAGGTAAAGAGCAGAAGATCACTATCCAAGCTTCTGGCGGTCTAAGCGACGCTGAGATCGAGAAAATGGTACAAGAAGCAGAAGCAAACAAAGAAGCGGACAAAAAGTTCGAAGAGTTAGCCACTGCTCGTAACCAAGCTGACCAAATCATCCACGGTACACGCAAGCAAGTAGAAGAAGCGGGCGAAGCGCTACCAGCAGATGAGAAGGCGAAGATCGAAACCGCAATCAGCGAACTTGAAGAAGCTCGTAAAGGCGAAGACAAAGAAGCGATCGAAGCGAAAATCCAAGCGCTAATGGCAGCAGCTCAGAAGCTAATGGAAATCGCTCAGCAACAAGCTCAAGCTCAACAAGGTTCAGCAGATGCTGGTGCTCAGTCTCAAGAAGACGATGTTGTTGATGCTGAGTTTGAAGAAGTGAAAGACGACAAGAAATAATCTTGTTTAACCAGATGGCAATACGCCATCTGGTGTTTAACTTCCTGTTTGCGGGCGTTTGGGGTAACTCTTACGCCCGTAAGTTTGTAAATACCTGTGTACTTATAGATAAAGGACCGCATTGTTTGAGAACGTCGCACCTTTATCTATATCGATACAAACACCAAGCGGAATCAACCGTTTGCAGTAATTAATTGGTGACGAACAATATGTCAAAACGTGATTTTTACGAAGTATTAGGCGTTAGCCGCGATGCCTCAGAGCGAGACATCAAAAAAGCATATAAGCGCTTGGCTATGAAATTTCACCCAGATCGCAATCAGGGTGACGAGTCTGCTGCGGATAAGTTTAAAGAAGTAAAAGAAGCGTACGAAATTCTGACCGATCCACAGAAAAAAGCAGCTTACGATCAATATGGCCATGCTGCATTTGAACAAGGCGGTGGCGGCTTCGGCGGCGGTTTCGGTGGTGGCGGTGGCGCTGACTTTGGCGACATTTTTGGTGACGTTTTTGGCGACATCTTTGGTGGTGGCCGTCGTGGTGGTGGTCATGCTCGTCCACAGCGTGGCGCGGATCTGCGCTACAACATGGAACTGTCGCTAGAAGAGGCCGTTCGTGGTGTCTCGAAGGAAATTGAAGTTCCAACATTGGTTCATTGTGATACTTGTGAAGGCTCGGGCGCGAAGAAAGGCACTTCTGCCGAAACTTGTGGCACCTGTCATGGCCATGGTCAGGTTCAGATGCGCCAAGGTTTCTTCGCTGTGCAGCAAACCTGTCCAACCTGTCACGGCAAAGGCAAGATCATCAAAGACCCATGTAATGTGTGTCATGGTCAAGGCCGTAAGCAGAAAACCAAAACGCTCAATGTTAAGATTCCAGCAGGTGTTGATACCGGTGATCGCATTCGTCTCTCTGGTGAAGGGGAAGCGGGCGAGCGTGGCGCTCCAGCCGGTGATTTGTATGTACAAGTGCACGTAAGAGAGCACCACATCTTTGAACGTGAAGGCAATAACCTTTACTGTGAAGTGCCAGTCAGTTTTGCTATGGCGGCACTGGGCGGCGAAGTGGAAGTTCCGACACTCGATGGCCGTGTGAACTTGAAAGTGCCATCGGAAACACAAACGGGTCGTATGTTCCGTATGCGCGGTAAAGGTGTGAAAGGCGTTCGCGGCGGCGCAATCGGTGATTTGATTGTGAAACTTGTGGTTGAGACGCCAGTTAACTTGAGTTCACGTCAAAAAGAGTTACTGAAAGAGTTTGAAGAGTCTTGCTGTGGTGAAGCTGCCACCAAGCATAAGCCAAAATCAGAAGGTTTCTTTAATGGAGTGAAGAAGTTCTTTGACGATTTGACCAGCTAGTCATGTGATAAGAATTCAGTACGACAAAGCCCGTCTGGTGATGCCAAACGGGCTTTTTGTTTTACTACCAACAAGCCGCTGGTTTCGCTTGATTGGTTGAGTTGAGCGTCATTTTTTTTATCGTTTCATTGGCTAGGCATGGATCGTTGTTTTGCCCTTTAGTGGTTTGTGCAGTCGCTGTGATGGTGTATGCAGCGGATGCTGAACTGGCAACAGAAAATGTATATCTTTCCGAGAGAGACTCGCATATCAGGCAAGTACTGCCGGATAGGATTTGCGTCCATTGATAACCACCATTGTAGCTACGTTCCAACTCCAACTGAATTTTTGCCATATCTGCTTTGGCTACTGTTCTATGCGACTCGATCACATAATTGTTGTAGCTTGGGTAGCTGATGCTTGCCAATACCCCTACGATGACTACGGCGATTAATAATTCGATCAATGTCATACCAGATGAGTGTTTTTTGTAGTGTTTGCAGGGAAAATTTCGAATCATCACGAACACTTCCTCGTTGATTTTCCTCCTATTTTTCTATGGTGCTAGCATTGGTGCAAGTTGAATTGTTGCTTAGCAATAGATTACATAGGAATTTGGGAAATGACTCGCGGCTTCACACTTTTGGAGCTCTTAATTACAGTGGCTATACTGGCTGTAATTTTAGCTTGGGCAACGCCTAGTTTTACTCATGTCTCTCAAACGGTGCAGATGCAAAGATTGGCTTCAGAACTGAGCGGATTTTTAAATCAAAGTAAATCAGAAGCGGTTGCAAGAAATGCCAAATTATACGTTCACTTTACCAAAGAAAAGTCCGAAGTAGCTGACAAAGGTGAGTGGTCTTTAAAACTAAGCACGTCCGCCAGTGCAGCGGGCGGTACAGTTCTTTATTTATCGGGTTCGTCATATTCAGGTTTATCTACGTATCACAACTACAATCAGAAATTTATCTCTTTTGACCCGATTAGAGGGAGGCCACAGGGAGGAAGTATTGTCTTTTATCCCACATCAGATGTGACCAAGAAACTCTCTATTGTTATTTCCAACCCGCCTGGACGAATTCGGGTATGTAGCCTTTCGGGAGCAAAATTATATGATTATCCAACTTGCTCGTAGAAAGCACCAGAGAGGGAGCTCTCTGGTTGAATTAATGATTAGTGCCATGCTGGGTGTAATATTGATTGGGATTGTTGGCTCATTATTCTTGAGCTTACAAAAATCAGCTAAAGATAAAAGCTTGCATTTAAATTTGATGCAAAGTTTAGATATCACTTTGTCTGTCATTAAAGAGGATATTCAGAGAGCAGGTTACGATGGTGGTTTAGGGAGCTCTCTGAAGTTATCGGGGGCAGCAGGGACTGTATCAGTAAGTGGCGCTTCTTCAATTGGTTTTGTTTACTTCAAAGATGGCTCTTTTGAAAATAAAGATTATCGAAACATTAAGTATAGACGTGATGGAGATCGACTATTGGTGTGTGAAGAGGGGGTTCTCACCTCTTCTCAAATAAAGGGTTTATCGGATATTGGTTCCTGCAAAACACTCCTTGATGATGGCATCTTAAAGGTAAATCAGTTTTCAGTGAGTTCTGCAGTTGTGGCAAATACTCAAGCCTCAAGTAAGGTGACAACAATCATCCTTGGACTAAGTACATTGGATGGTTCGTTGAGTGAAACTTCTACGACGGTAGTTAAGCAAAGGAATTGGCAATGAAATCGAAAGCTATTCAATCAGGTTACGCAACATTGTTGGTTACGTCTATTTTGTTGTTGCTTGCGCTAGTCGTTTCCTTAGCATCTTCTCGTGGTTTGTTTTATCAGATAAAAATAGCCCAGAATGAAGTGAAGGCTCGTCAAGCACATTGGAAAGCAGAAGGTGGATTAGAATGCGCCTATTCCATTAATAAAGTTTATCCGAACCAACTTCCTACTGCACAAGATTATTCTCTTTGTACACTGAGCAATGTGGTTTCAAATCAATCTGTTTCAACACCAGAAAACTTTGTAGTCAATTCAACTGCCGATGGTTATTACAGTTTGGAAAAAACATTAAAAAGATATTCTAGAGTAACTGGAGCCATTCAATCTCGATCTGATTTGATGTTAATTGGCTCGTACACATTCACTCCTGAGTTTATCGACCCCAATGTATGTGTCTCCGTTCGCTTTAAAACATCAGTAAGACTAAAAGGAGCATTCGTTACAACAGATCCTGGAAGTAATGTATGCGGGGCCAGTTACAAAACTAACACACAGAAGCCGGACGCATGTATCCCAAATGACGCGAATTGCTCAGGAACTCAATTTGACTATGACATTAAAGTTGTCGGGAACAATACGGATTACATCGGCGATGGCAAGATGCTCGCTCACGACTTTATACATGATGCCACGCTTGACTCATTTGAGTCTTTCTTCGGAAAACCTAAGGATAAGATTGAGAGTGTCAGAGCAGGTTTCAATGTCATACAAGGTACGGTAGGTACCTCTGGTGGTTCATGCCAAGAACGAGTAAGAGATGCGTTTGTTCTAAATAATAAAGTGTGGGTGAAGGGAGACTGTGATCTGGAAGATGGTTCTGAATTGGCCCCTACAAAAATAGGGAGCACACCAAAGGTTTTAGTTGTCGAAAATGGCCTTTTAGCTGTCTCTGGAGCCTATGTCTTTAATGGCATGGTTTACCACTTGTTCTCATCTGCTATCGGAGATATGACGTCCAAATGGACGAGTGATGTGTCGGTATCGAGCGAATTGGGATTATTGAGTACAGACGAAAAGAAAAAGTTGACTTTCTTTACCAATGGCGCCTTTGCTCCTACTGGGGGGTATGTTTTTGACACAGTAGGGGGCCTTAGTGTGTTTAATAGTGCTGTAGATTTGGATTTTGATGCTAGTGCGATACCAGCTTTAAGTAACAAAGCAACTTGGTTAAAAGGATCATGGAATGATTTTTAAACAGAAAGGATTTAGTCTTTTAGAAGTATTGATTTCTTTTATACTCATTGGGATTGGTGCATTAGGTCTAACTAAGCTTCAAATCTATATTGAAAGAGAAGCGGACTACGCTTCACAAAGTATCCAAGCGTTACGTTTAGCAGAGAATCAATTGGAATTGTTTCGTACACGAGGAGCATCCAGTGCTTCTTCGGGGGGAAATGTAATCGATTTTGACAGTATAGCTGCATCAAGTTCAAGTTCCTCTCTATCTCCAATTTATACGACTTCTTGGAATGTTGTGTCGACTACAGTGTCAAGTTCATTAAAAACAATAGAGATAAAAACTACGTGGACGGATCGGCTAGGTGATTCGCACTCTATTGAGCTTAAAACAATGATTTCCAAGTACAGCGAATTTGATATGTGATGAGTTGATATTGAGTGGTTAAATGGTGGCAGGTGCTTCAGTTGTTATCGTGATGTATTTCAATATGGTGTCGTTTTTGTTTCAAAAAAGGGTTTTTGATTGTATTTAATTTGTTGCACATTGATTGTGTTTTTGCAAAATATGTCTCCAAATATGGAAAAACTTTCGGAACCTTGTGCTTTTCTTAAACGGATTTAATAGAATCAAACGTTGAAAAATAGGCTGAAACAATAATTTTAAGAAGCCATTGGCACCAACATCATTGATTATGGAGTTACCATGAGTAACCAAGCTGTAAATCAAGCGCCATCGCCGAAGCCGAGCGGCATGGATCGTTTTTTGAACTTCATTGAAAGGGTAGGGAACAAGATCCCAGATCCTGCGATTTTGTTCTTCTGGGCACTAGTGATTACTTGGGCTGCGTCTGCACTTTTGTCAAACGTTTCGTTTGATCTTATCAACCCTCGAACTGGCGACGCTCTTGCAATCAAAAACCTTCTGACTGGTGAATCATTAGCCAGTTTCCTTGCAAACATGGTGACTACGTTTACTGGCTTTGCACCTCTAGGGATCGTGTTAGTGGCGATGCTTGGTGTCGGTGTTGCGGACTCTTCAGGCTTTATTACCACAGGCCTTAAGAAGATGCTGAATTTCACGCCAGCTAAGCTTCTGACTCCAATGCTGATTTTGGTTGCGATCGTATCGCACACCGCAGCGGATGCAGGCTACGTACTGGTTATTCCTCTAGGTGGTATCATTTTCCATGCGGCAGGTCGTCACCCTCTTGCAGGTATCGCGGCTGCGTTTGCGGGTGTATCAGGTGGCTTCTCTGCCAACTTTATCCCTTCAGGTATCGACCCTCTATTGGCTGGCTTTACACAAACGGCAGCTCAGGTTCTCGATCCTGCGTACGTGGTTAACCCACTAGCAAACATCTTCTTTACTGGCCTTTCTTCAGTCATCATTGTTGCTATTGGCTGGTACGTAACAGAGAAAATCATCGAGCCTCGTCTTGCGAGCACGCCGATTGATGACGATGCGGAAAAAGCACCAGATCTTGGTTCATTCACCGAGTTAGAATCGAAAGCGTTCCGTTACGCTGGTTGGGCGATGATGGCAGGTATTGCGCTGCTTATCGCTGCTATCTGGCCTGAAAACTCAGCGCTGCGTTCACCAAATGGTGAAATTACGGCGTTCTCTGCTCCGATCATGAAGTCAATTGTGCCATTGATCTTCATCCTGTTTATCATCCCTGGTTATGTCTACGGTCGTGTGTCTGGCACGTTCAAATCTAGTAATGACATCATCAAAGCGATGGCAACAACGATGTCGACGATGGGCGCATACATTGTGATGTCGTTCTTCTGTGCACAGTTCTTGTCGGCATTTGCTCAGTCAAACATCGGTACCATGTTGGCACTCTACGGCGCTGAAGGCCTGAAAGCGATGAACCTGCCAGGTGAGGCGACGATTGTTGGTATGATTCTGCTGACTGCGTCAGTGAATCTACTTATCGGTTCAGCATCGGCTAAGTGGGCATTGATTGGTCCTATCCTAGTTCCAATGCTAATGGCTGTGGGTATTTCTCCTGAGCTTTCTCAAGCGGCTTACCGTGTGGGCGACTCTGTATCCAACATCATTTCACCGTTGATGGTGTTCTTCCCACTTGTTGTTGTTTACTGCCAACGTTACGTGAAATCAACCGGTATCGGTACGCTTGCATCATTGATGATGCCGTTCTCTATTGCGATGCTGATTGGTTGGACGGTCTTCTTGCTTGCTTACTGGGCAGTGGGTATTCCGTTGGGTGTTCAAGCACCATACACCTACACAATGTAATAGCATTGGATAAGAAAAAGCCTGCATCAGCAGGCTTTTTGCGTTATGTACTAAGATGTTGCCAGTGAAAGGCGAGATGATCCGCAATAAAGCTTTGGATGAAGAAATAGCTGTGATCGTACCCCGGCTGCAGGCGAATTTGAGTATGTGCAGGAGCGTTTTGTAACGCTTGTTGCAGCGTCTCAATTTGCAGTTGTTCTTCTAAGAAGGGGTCGGCAGCACCTTGATCGACCAGCAACGGACGTGTAAGACAATGCTTTTTGAGCAGTTCAACGGCATCGTATTGTGCCCATTGTTCAGTCTCTTCCCCTAAATAATGGCGAAAGGCTTTTTGCCCCCAAGGTGCCTTAGTGGGGTGACAAATTGGACTGAATGCGGAAATAGAGCAATAGCGATCTGGATTACGAATCCCAATCGTCAGAGCGCCGTGTCCTCCCATACTGTGTCCTGCAATGGCCCTTTTTTCCGTGACAGGAAAATTGGTTTCAATCAACTGAGGCAGCTCACTCACAATGTAGTCGTACATCTGATAGTGCTTTTTCCACGGCTCCTGAGTGGCATTGAGGTAAAATCCAGCGCCAAGACCAAGGTCATATTGCCCATCGGGATCGTCGGCGACCCCTTCACCTCTGGGGCTGGTATCGGGGGCAACAATGGCTATCCCTAGCTCTGCCGCCTTTTCAAATGCCGCCGCTTTTTGCATAAAGTTTTCGTCGCTACAGGTGAGGCCGGATAACCAATACAGGACGGGTACTTTATGATGGTTGGTGGCTTGTGGAGGCAAAAAAATCGCAAATCGCATCTCGCAATTCAGCGTGCTTGAGTGATGTTGGTACTGCTTGTGCCAACCTTGGAAAACTTTTGATTGGCTAAGGTGGGTCAAAACCATGCTTGCTCCTTTGGCGAGCCGAAGCTCGCCAATGTTAATAGTGGAGGGGTTATTCGAAGTGAACCACTGAGCGAATGCTCTCTCCGGAGTGCATCAGTTCAAAGGCGTCGTTGATCCCTTCCAGTGGCATTGTATGCGTGATGAATTCTTGTAAACCAAATTCACCAGCAAGGTATTGCTCCACAATCGCAGGCAGTTGAGAGCGACCTTTCACGCCGCCAAAAGCGCTACCACGCCAAACTCGACCTGTGACCAGTTGGAAAGGGCGCGTTGAGATTTCTTGCCCTGCACCTGCTACCCCGATGATGACCGATTCCCCCCAGCCTTTATGGCAGCATTCGAGCGCTTGGCGCATGACGTTGACATTACCGATACATTCGAAAGAGAAATCTACGCCGCCGTCAGTCATCTCGATGATCACTTCTTGGATCGGTTGAGTATGTTCTTTCGGGTTAATGCAATCTGTGGCCCCCAGCTGCTTGGCTAATTCAAATTTTCTATCGTTGATATCAACGGCAATAATGCGACTCGCACCAGCCATACGCGCACCAATAATCGCTGATAAGCCGATTCCACCTAAGCCGAAGATTGCCACAGTATCACCTTGCTTCACTTTTGCTGTATTGATTACCGCGCCCATCCCAGTCGTGACACCACAGCCAAGTAAGCAGATCTCTTCCAGCGGCGCTTCTTTATTTACTTTTGCTAGTGAGATTTCAGGTAACACGGTGTACTCCGAAAAGGTTGAGCAGCCCATATAGTGGAAGATAGGCTTGCCATCTTTATAAAATCGCGTCGTGCCATCAGGCATTAAGCCTTTACCTTGTGTTTCTCGCACTGCTTGGCACAAGTTGGTTTTACCAGACAGACAGAACTTACATTGACCACACTCTGCGGTGTAAAGAGGAATGACGTGATCACCGACTGAGACGCTGGTTACCCCTTCGCCAACCATTTCGACAATACCGCCACCTTCATGACCTAAAATCGCTGGAAAAACACCTTCTGGATCATCGCCTGACAGCGTAAAGGCATCCGTGTGACAAACCCCAGTCGCGACGATGCGAACAAGGACTTCGCCTTTTCTGGGCAGCATGACATCGACTTCTTCGATGCTCAGTGGTTGTTTTGGCCCCCAAGCTACAGCGGCGCGAGATTTGACGAATTTATCTTGAGTCATGGAGAGGCTCCTTTAAGCGTCTAACTAAGCGGTGGCGTATAGGCACACCGAACCAAGAATTTCAGTATAGTCATTTCAAATTGTTTTATAATCCTGTCAAATTGAGAATGACTTTTACACATGAGTAATAATGAATGTGAGGGAGAAGTGTGATGGCCAATATTCATTGGGAAGGTGTGAATGAGTTTGTTGCGGTGGCTGAAAGCGGTAGCTTCACTCAGGCCGCTACGCGCTTAGAAACATCGGTCGCAAATGTGAGCCGCCGAGTCGGACAGCTGGAAGAGCGACTCGGTGTGAAACTGTTGCTGCGCTCAACAAGAAAAGTGTCACTCACTGAGGCTGGGCAGATCTACGTTCAGCATTGTCGTAGCATACTGGAAGGGCTGCATCAAGCGGAGCTAGCAGTGACACAAATGCAGCAGACTCCACAAGGGAAACTAAGAATTACCGCCCCGGTCACTTATGGTGAACAAAAGATTGCGCCGTTGCTGAATGACTTTCTGATTCGTTACCCCAGAATCGATTTGGAGTTAGTACTCACCAACCAAAAGCTCGACTTGATTGAGCAGGGTGTGGATATCGCGGTTCGGCTGGGCCAGCTTGAAGATTCTAGTTCCATGGCGCGTCGACTGAGCGATCGTCATCTGCATGTTTGTGCAACGCTGGAATATTTTGAACAGCATGGCATGCCTCATACGTTATCGGATTTGTCGTCACACAACTGCCTGGTCGGTACCCATGATCATTGGCGTTTTAAAGAGAGTCATCAAGGTCGCTCCATTAAGGTGAATGGGCGTATTCGTTGCTCTAGTGGTGTTGTGTTATTGGATGCTGCTCTGAAAGGGATTGGTTTGGTTCAATTACCGGATTACTACGTTGATGAGCACTTGCGCGCAGGGCGACTTATCGAAGTGCTGGCGCATTTTCGTGATGATCGTGAAGGGGTTTGGGCGCTGTATCCACACAATCGACATTTATCGCCGAAAGTTCGTTTACTGGTGGATCATCTGGCACAACATTTATCTGCAGCCGCATAACCGCTATAATCCACAACCCAGACGATAGAGGTAAACATGGCAGAGACACATCAACCTTTTTCACTTCAAGATGAAGTTTTTATGCGCAGAGCCATTGAGCTTGCCGCGATTGCCGAAAGTGAAGGGGAAGTGCCTGTTGGCGCGGTACTGGTCAAAGATGGCGAGGTGATTGCTGAAGGATGGAATCAATCGATAGGTCAACATGATGCGACGGCCCATGCAGAAATACAGACCTTACGTCAGGCTGGGCAGAGTATGGGTAACTATCGTCTGCTCGACACCACATTGTACGTCACCTTAGAGCCTTGCCCAATGTGTGCTGGCGCACTGCTGCATAGCCGTGTGAAACGCATTGTCTTTGGCGCTCCTGATTTAAAAGCGGGTGCGGCAGGGACGGTACTCGATCTATTTTCTAGTCAAGCGGCGTATCATTACGCAACCATCGAAAAAGGATTGTTAGAGTCGGAATGTCGTGAGCAGTTGCAGGCCTTTTTTAAGCGCCGTCGTAAAGAGATCAAGGCGTTGAAGAAGGAACAGCAGGCTCAAAGTGATCATGATGATGTGGACGTGGAAGAAAAGTAGAGGGCAGTAGCAAACATCTGCTTTTTATGGTGCAGATGTTTACTCATCCATTAAGCGTGGTTCACAAGGTGCACAAAAATGCGATTGCGAGCGCTAATTTTTCTTTTTGTATTCGCTAACTTACGTTTACGTCGGTTAGCCGCTACAGTTTTGTTCAGGCGTTTGGATTGGACGCGACGTCTTAACACAACGACCTCCTACTGACGATAAATAATCCCCTTAACGACGACGATAACGTCTCCGCATTCTTTAGAGCCTTGGCTTTAAGAGAAGTTTTTGGGGTGGTTAAATATGAACTCTTTCAGTACAAGCTTGACGCTTGGAAAGTGACGCTAAGATTTAGATCGACCGAAGTGGTCTGCTTAGCTTAATTCAGAAGAGCGATTTTAGATAAAGTTGTCGATAAAAAGCAATCGACTTTTACAAAAATCGCTCCACTTCTGCTCTTAAGGTTGGACTTCTGTGGTGAGTGTCGCTTGGCTGACGGTGACATCTGGCGACAGAGCTTCGTTTTCTGCTGCGTCAATGTCACTAGCAGCCGCCACTAACTCACTATTTTCGAGTGGCGGGATCACTTGAATTTCACCCTCTTGATCGCTCGCAATCAGAGAGTTTTGTCCCACATGACCAATGATGCTTTGGTAGTAGCGGCGGATATTCTCAACGTAATTTTTCGCCTCGTCTCCACGAGCATAACCGTAGCGAGTTTGGCTGAAATACTTCTTCTGTCTTAATAGCGGCAGTCTCTCTTTCACATCTCCCCAAGAATCTGGATTGCCACCTTGTCGTTTGGTTAAGCGGCGTGCATCCATCATATGACCAAAGCCAACGTTGTAGGATGCTAAAGCAAACCAGATTTTCTCATGTTGAGGGATCGACTCAGGTACACGAGCGACAATACGACGCAGATATTCAACGCCACCGCGGATAGACTGCTCTGGGTCTAAGCGGTTTTTTACGCCAACACTTTGCGCAGTCGGCAACGTCAGCATCATCATACCGCGCACACCGGTCGGCGATTTCGCGAGGGGATTCCAATGTGATTCTTGGTACGCCAGAGCGGCAATTAAGCGCCAGTCAAATTCTGCAGAATATTGCTCAAATAAAGGAGCCCATTTGGGTAATTTATTGTCCAACGCACGGATAAAGGCGCGCGTATCCACATAATCGAAGCTGCCAATGTGGCCAATGTATTTTTCTTCTAGGCGTGCAAGTTCGCCAGATTGACTAATGTTGCCGAAAAACTCAATCATCAGCGCATACAAAGATTCATCCGGTGAACGGCGAACAAACCAAGAAACAGGTTGGTCTTCGGTGACTTCAAATGCGGTGGCTAAATCGGGGTAGAGACGTTGAGCCAGTGATAATTCGATAGAATCGCTGATGGCAAATCTCAGCTCCCCAGTTGAGACGCGGCGAAGCAAATCGTAATTATCGGCATCAGAGACGGTGGTAAATTGCAGCTCTGGGTAATCGTTTTGTAGCGATTTCAACAACGTCACATTTTGTGATTGTTTCACCACTTGCAGAGTGTTGGCAGCCGCATTGTTACTGGTTTCGTCTTCATCTTCTGAGGTGGTTTTGGCGTTTTGGTATTCGACTAACTGTTTTAAGTTACGTGGGCGTAGGGCACCATTTTTGTACACCACGACTTGACTGACGTAATAATAACTTGGCCCGGGGCGAAATTGTTTAATCGCTCTTGGGGTCTGGTTGAGGCCAGTGGCGATCAGGTCGATGTCTCCGCGTTTGAGCATGGGGAACAACTCGGCTTGGCGAAAAGCCACTTTCACTTCAAGTTTGACGCCAAGTTCATCGGCAAACTGACGAGCGAGTTCGTAATCTAAACCGGTTTGTCCATCAGGACCGATGTAATAAGAGAGTTGATTATTGAGAGTACCGACACGGAGTACACCTCTCTGTTTGATCTGATCAAGTTCGCTAGTGGGCTTTGATTCAATCTGACACGCTGATAAAAACAGCGTTGTCGCGATAATAAACAGAAAGTTACGTAGTTGGTGAAGATTAAATATTGGCATCAAGTCTGCTCTCAAAAATCGATTCGTCTCTTTATATCAAAGCGGGCAAGGTAGGCAAAGAAAAAGCGATAGGCAAAATTGTACACCTTTTCTTAGTGACGACATTTTGGTTGTATTTCAAATTTGACAAAAAAAGTGACGCAAACGGTTGCTTTTGGTGTTACATCACAAAAACAATTGCTATATAATGCGCCCGCAACAGAGAGGTGCAATCGGCATAAGTTCGAAGTAAAACAGTATAACCCACTGAATTTATTCCAATATCACCTTAATCAATTGCATAAGAGACCTAAGCACATGAGAATTTTGCGTGGCTCCCCAGCTCTTTCTGAGTTTCGAGTTAATAAACTACTGGAACTTTGTCGTGAACAAGATCTGCCTGTAACGGGCATTTATGCCGAGTTCATGCACTTTGCGGATCTGACCTCTGAGTTAGACGCAGAAGCGCTAGAAAAGTTAGAGAAACTTCTTACTTACGGCCCAACTATCGAAGAGCACGAGCCTCAAGGTCTCTTATTGCTGGTCACTCCTCGTCCTGGCACCATCTCTCCTTGGTCATCAAAAGCGACAGACATTGCACAAAACTGTGGTCTTAACGCGGTGAAGCGTTTAGAGCGCGGCGCGGCGTACTACGTTGAGTCGTCATCAGAGCTTTCTAGCGCACAAATCGACATCGTAAAAAGCATTATTCATGACCGCATGATGGAAGCAGTATTTGGTGATTTAGAAGCAGCAGCGGCATTGTTCAGCGTTGCACAGCCTGCACCAATGACTCAGGTGGATATCCTTTCTGGAGGTCGTCTCGCGCTTGAAGAAGCAAACGTTTCACTTGGCCTAGCGCTGGCAGAAGATGAAATTGATTACTTGGTGGAGAACTTTACTAAGCTTGGCCGTAATCCAAATGACATCGAACTTATGATGTTTGCTCAGGCTAACTCTGAGCATTGTCGTCACAAGATCTTTAACGCCGATTGGACGATCGATGGTGTGGAACAGCCAAAATCGCTGTTTAAGATGATCAAAAATACCTTTGAAACAACGCCAGATCACGTGCTGTCTGCTTACAAAGATAACGCAGCGGTAATGACGGGTTCAAAAGTCGGTCGTTTCTTCCCTGATCCAGAAACGCGTCAATACAACTACCATCACGAAGATGCGCACATCTTGATGAAGGTAGAGACGCACAACCACCCAACCGCAATCTCACCATGGCCAGGTGCTTCCACCGGTTCTGGTGGTGAAATTCGTGACGAAGGCGCAACCGGTATTGGCGGCAAGCCAAAAGCGGGTCTGGTTGGTTTTACCACCTCGAACTTACGTATTCCTGGCTTTGAACAGCCATGGGAAACCGATTTTGGTAAGCCGGGTCGTATCGTCAACGCCCTTGACATCATGCTAGAAGGCCCTCTCGGTGGTGCGGCATTCAACAACGAATTTGGTCGTCCAAACCTCCTTGGTTACTTCCGTACTTACGAAGAGAAAGTGACGTCACACGCAGGTGAAGAAGTGCGTGGCTACCACAAGCCAATCATGATTGCTGGTGGTATGGGTAACATTCGTGACGAGCACGTACAGAAGAAAGAGATCCCTGTCGGCGCAAGTTTGATTGTTCTTGGCGGCCCTGCGATGAACATTGGTCTGGGTGGTGGCGCTGCGTCGTCTATGGCGTCAGGTCAGTCGGCCGAAGATCTGGATTTTGCTTCGGTACAACGTGAAAACCCAGAGATGGAGCGTCGCTGTCAGGAAGTGATCGATCGCTGTTGGCAGCTTGGCGATAACAACCCAATCGCGTTTATTCACGACGTTGGTGCGGGTGGTATTTCAAACGCGTTACCAGAGTTGGTCAATGATGGTGAGCGTGGCGGTAAGTTCCAGCTGCGTGATGTACCAAACGATGAGCCGGGAATGAGCCCATTGGAAATCTGGTGTAACGAATCTCAAGAGCGTTATGTACTCGCGGTCGCACCAGAAAACATGGCGGCATTTGATGCAATCTGTAAACGTGAGCGTGCGCCATACGCTGTGGTCGGTGTGGCAACGGAAGAGCGTCACCTCACGCTGGAAGATGCGCACTTCGACAATACGCCGATTGATATGCCAATGGACATTCTGCTTGGCAAGCCACCAAAGATGCATCGTGAAGCAACCACACTCAAAGTAGACAGCCCAGCGATGACGCGTGATGGCATCGAACTTAACGAAGCGGTGGATCGCGTACTTCGTCTTCCAACTGTGGCTGAAAAAACCTTCCTGATCACCATTGGTGACCGTACCGTTACAGGCTTAGTGGCACGCGACCAAATGGTCGGTCCGTGGCAGGTGCCAGTCGCAAACTGTGCGGTCACAGCAGCCAGTTACGATACGTACCACGGTGAAGCGATGTCTATGGGTGAACGTACACCTGTTGCGCTGCTTGACTTTGGCGCGTCAGCACGTCTAGCCGTTGGTGAGTCTCTCACTAACATCGCAGCGACTGACATCGGCGATATCAAGCGCATTAAGCTGTCAGCAAACTGGATGTCACCTGCAGGCCACCCAGGTGAAGACGCGGGTCTTTACGAAGCGGTGAAAGCGGTGGGTGAAGAACTGTGCCCTGCATTGGGTCTTACTATCCCTGTTGGTAAAGACTCAATGTCAATGAAGACCAAGTGGAATGAGAACGGTGAAGAGAAAGAAGTAACTTCTCCACTGTCTCTGATCATCACCGCGTTTGCTCGTGTTGAAGATGTACGTAAAACCATTACTCCTCAGTTGCGTACCGACAAAGGCGAGACCTCACTGGTTCTTGTTGACCTTGGCAACGGTAAGAACCGCTTAGGTGCTACGGCGCTGGCTCAGGTTTACAAGCAATTGGGTGACAAACCGGCTGACGTCGACAACGCGGAACAATTGAAAGGCTTCTTCGATGCGATGCAAGCTCTGGTTCGCCAAGACAAATTGCTTGCGTACCACGATAAAGGTGATGGCGGCCTATTGGTGACACTTGCAGAGATGGCCTTTGCAGGTCACTGTGGTGTCAACGCGAATATCGCTGCGTTGGGTGACGATGTTCTGGCGGCGCTATTTAACGAAGAGCTCGGTGCAGTTGTTCAAGTTAAGAACGATGAATTGGATTCTGTGCTGTCGACGTTGGCGGCCAATGGTCTAGAAGCGTGTTCACACGTGATTGGTGCGGTTGACGCTTCAGACAACTTTGTGATTCGCTCTGGTGATGCTGTGGTACTGGAACGTTCACGCACTGATTTGCGTGTTATCTGGGCGGAAACAACGCATAAGATGCAGGCACTGCGTGACAACCCTGCGTGTGCAAACCAAGAGTTTGCCGCGAAGAAAGACAACTCAGATCCAGGTCTGAATGTGTCGCTCAGCTACGATGTTAACGAAGATATCGCAGCTCCGTATATCGCGAAAGGTGCGAAACCGAAGATGGCGATCCTGCGTGAGCAGGGGGTTAACTCTCATGTTGAAATGGCCGCAGCCTTCGATCGCGCAGGCTTTGAAGCCACCGACATTCACATGAGTGACATTCTAACGGGTCAAGCGGTGCTGGATGAGTTCCATGGTCTAGTGGCTTGTGGCGGTTTCTCGTACGGTGACGTATTAGGTGCGGGTGAAGGTTGGGCGAAATCTGTGCTCTTTAATGCGCAAGCACGTGAGCAGTTCCAAGCCTTCTTTAATCGTGAAAACACCTTCTCACTGGGGGTATGTAACGGCTGTCAGATGCTTTCAAACTTGAAAGAATTGATCCCAGGTGCCGACTTGTGGCCACGTTTCGTTCGCAACGAATCAGAGCGTTTTGAAGCACGCTTTAGCCTAGTCGAAGTACAGAAATCGGATTCTGTCTTCTTTGATGGCATGGCTGGCTCTCGTATGCCTATCGCTGTTTCGCACGGCGAAGGTCGTGTGGAAGTACGCGATGCTCAACATCTCGCTGCGATTGAAGCATCGGGCACCGTTGCGGTCCGCTTTGTTGATAACCTAGGTAATCCAACACAGCAATACCCGAACAACCCTAACGGTTCACCAAATGCGATTACCGGTTTGACGACAAAAGATGGTCGCGTAACCATCATGATGCCGCACCCAGAGCGTGTATTCCGCACTGTAGCGAACTCATGGGCACCAGAAGGTTGGGGTGAAAATGGCGCGTGGATGCGTATGTTCCAAAACGCACGCAAAAATCTGGGCTAATCCGATTGAAATAATGTGACGCTGAATAAACCGCTAGAGCGCTTCTCTGGCGGTTTTTTTATCAGTGAGCCAATAGCCAATCGCAAATAATTGTGGTCTAATACGCCGCTTGCCAAGGGATGGCTTGAATCCCTTTACAATCCCTTAGGAACATCTGACATGTCTAAAAACCAAAAATTTGCCATCCGCGTGACTGAGAAACGTGAAGGTTGGGCGGCTGAGATTACTCGTCAAGTAACCTCTCGTAAAACTGTTGTTTCAAAGCGTCAAATGGGTTTTGACTCTGAAGCGGCTGCTCAAGCGTGGGCAGAAGCTGAACTCGCTGGTTTTGTTAAGAACCAAGCCGAGCGCAACGAGCGTAAATCGCAGCAACGTAAAGAGCGTGATGCTGAAGCGCTAAGCGCAAAACTTCGTAAAGCAGAACAGCGCCGTGCTCGTGATGCTCAAGCGGAAGATGAAGTGGACGAAGACGAGTAATTCACGACTCAATGCCATTTAGAAAAGCCCCGATGCTCACACATCGGGGCTTTTTGCATTTATGCGTTTACCTAGGGTTAGTTGAAGCAATCTGAGGAGAGTGAAACATGAAAATCACCCTCAGCAGGGGCGGCAAACTGCTTACTACTAGGGTTTAATCCCGGCGTATTGCTGTTGACTTGATTGCGGTAATATTCTTGTTCACTTTTGTGTTTTGGTAAGTCGAAGTGTTGCAAACCATCAGAAAGATCTTTGGCTTCGCCATAGTCGAAATGAGGCTCTTGACCTGATTGAGAGACCAGCATGTCACAGTTGATGCGATTCGCACCACGATCTAAGGTCCATTCGATGTTTTCCTTCCCTGCGTCCAGATCAAGCGATGTGGATAGGTTTTCCGTTTGTGTCATTCTGTCCTGACTCGGATCCTGATTGGCTTCAAAATGCTGTTGCAGGTAGTGGGCGAGATCTGGCGTTTGGGTATGTTGTGCCATGCTTGGCAGTGACAACAAGGCGGCAAAGGAAAGAATGAAACGAAACATCATAGTGACTCGACGGCTATATCAATAATCCAGTGATGGTAAATATCAATAAAACGCCGTTCAATTTATTTCGTGTAATGATATGTATGGCTCACGTGATAGCGTGAGCCAACGTATTGTAGCGAAAGAGGTTAAAGGGGGATTTGCCCTGTGGTGATCAAGTCAATATCACTTTCAACGAGCTCTTCAATATAGCTTTCCACCACTTGCTCGACGACTTCGTCATCTTGACGGAAATAAGCCACATTAAAAATAGCGTCTCCTTCATTAACCAGAGGCAGTGTTTGTTGGCCAATAACAATGCCACCTTTAGGGGCTTTCAACTCCACTTCGTCATGGCCCAGCGGTGAACTGATATAGGCTAAGGTTTCCCCTTTTTCAACTTTGGCGCCTAAGTTGACCACGGTACGCAAAATGCCGTTTCCTGATGCTCGTACCCAACTGGTTGATTTAGCAATGACAGGTTGAGGCAATTTTTTTCGACTGGCTCGGAGCATGCCAATGGCTTGCATCACGCGTTTAACACCGAGCACCCCGGCACTAATGGAGAGAGGATCAAATCTGAGCGCTTCGCCAGCTTCATAGGTTAGTACGGGAATATCGCACTTTTCAGCTTCGGAGCGAATGGAACCATCTCTAAGAGCGGAATCGATGATAACCGGTGCGCCGAAGGCTTTGGCTATTCTCAACGTTTCTGGATTACTCAAATTGGCACGGATTTGAGGCAAATTGGTTCGATGGATGGCTCCGGTGTGAAGATCAAGAATATAGTCGGCTCTTAGGGCCACATTACTAAAGAAGGTATGTGCCATGCGTGAAGCCAGTGCACCTTTTTCACTACCGGGAAAACAGCGGTTGAGATCACGTCTGTCCGGCAGGTAGCGGGATTTATGAATAAAGCCAAACACATTCACGATTGGAACGGCAATAACGGTGCCTTTGATTTGGTTAGGATCGAGGCTGTTAATCAGTTGCCTGACAATCTCAACGCCATTGAGTTCATCACCATGTATTGCAGCATTGATCATCAGTACAGGGCCAGCATTGCGTCCATTGATGATTTCAATCGGGATCGAAAGAGGAGAGTGGGTGTAAAGCTGCGCCGCATCGAGCTCTATCTCTAACCGTTGTGCGGGGGGGATTTTGTGTCCTAAGATCTCGAACACTTTGTTTTTCTTGATACGAACCATACTACTTCCTGTATTTGCTGTTCCACTGACTCTAACAACGCAGCTAAGGTGAAACCATTCGACCTTATTAAGATTACGATAAAAATCGCTAATCGTTCACTGACTTTTCTCTGATTTTTGTCGATAGGTTGTTAATTTTGGTTGGTTGAAATTTAATCGCTCAATGTGTCTTGTTTTACTATATAACCTTGTTATGTAAGGAGTCTTGATTTTGAGATCGCGTTGGCAACACAGAATTTTCCTACTTTGAGGATGGTTTTTATCTGCGCTAATATGCGCCCCCAATTCCTGTTCTCCAAATTACATTCGAGGTAAATATGAAAAAGACGATCACTAAAGTCGTGGCATTATCTGTAGCAGCAATGGCATTGTCTGGCTGTGTAGGCAGCAACGCAGTAACGGGTTACGTTATGGGCTTCAACTTAAAAGCTGTAGACAACCGTTACGCTCGTGGTGGTCTAAACATGTTGTTGGCGCCAGTATACGGTGTGGCGATTGCAGCAGACTACATTGTATTTAACTCACTGGAATTCTGGACGGGTAAAAACCCGCTAAACGGCAAGCCACACATCTTTGACACTAAGATGGACACTTACATTGATGTAAACCACCAACTAGACAAGTCACTAACAACTGCACCGATTGCGCCGTTAACGAACAACCGTATCATTGAGCAAGGTATGATGCAGCAGATCGACGAAAATACCGTTCAAATGGATATCACCTACAACAATGGTGAAAAAGCGACATTAACGGGTGTACGTGAAGGTGATTTCGTGACGTACTACATTGATGGTGAAGTGGTTGCACAAACGTCAATGGATGAGCTAGCGGCTTACGCACAAAATCGTGCTTAATGGATAGCGAACGATACAGAAAGGGCGCGAGTTTCGCGCCCTTTGTTTTTCTCGTGTTATGCCTTTTCAGGAATCGCTTCCAGTAACGCCACCATTTGATCCCAGTAAAGTTGTACTGTGTCAATCTTCACTTTCTCATCTGGAGAGTGCGGGAACTTAATCGTTGGGCCAAATGACACCATGTCCATGTCAGGGTATGGTTTCTTGAATAGGCCGCATTCTAGACCCGCGTGAATGACCATGATGTTCGGTTTGTGACCGTAAATGCCTTCGTACATATCACGGAAGATCGCCATGATTTCAGAATCAGCATCCGGTTTCCAACCAGGGTAAGCGCCAGAGAACACAATGTGTGCGCCAGCCAGTTCTGCGACTGATGTCAGCATGCTTTCCACTTGGCTGCGACCTGAGTCGATCAGTGATCGGATCAAGCACAATACGGTGATTTTGTTCTCTTCAGTGGTGATAACACCCACGTTAAGCGACGTTTCAACCACACCTTCAATCTCATCGCTCATGCGAATGACACCGTTTGGACAAGCATTTAACGCAGCGACAAAGCGTTGTTGATCAGCATTGGTCAATACACCCGCTTCCACATCGACCGCTTGGTTAAACGTGACAATATTGGTTTCCACTTTACCGAGTTCGGCTTTTAGAAGTTCAGTGTAATAGTCAAACAGTTGAGCAAGCTTATCTTGGTTTTCTGCAGGCAGCGCCACTTTGACGAAGGCTTCACGAGGAATCGCATTACGCAGGCTACCACCGCGGAATTCCACCAAGCGCAGATCCAATTCTTGTGCGTGGCCGGCAAGGAAACGTGCCATCAGTTTGTTTGCATTACCACGGCCAGTGTGGATGTCACAACCTGAGTGGCCGCCTTTTAAGCCTTTTAGCGTTAACTGACGAGTAATAAAGCCTGCAGGAACCGCTTCGCGTTGAATATCAAACGTCATCGCGCCGTCGATACCGCCTGCGCAGCCCATGTAGACTTCACCCTCTTGCTCTGAATCGGTATTGAGAAGAATGTCGCCTTCTAGCCAGCCAGCTTCCAAACCGAAAGCGCCCGTCATGCCGGCTTCTTCATCAATGGTTAGCAGAACTTCAATTGGACCATGCTTGATCTCTGTTGAGGCCAACACCGCAAGGCAGGAAGCCATGCCAATTCCATTATCCGCTCCGAGCGTCGTACCTTCTGCGGTTACCCACTCACCGTCAATGTATGGACGAATAGGGTCAGTGGTGAAGTCGTGTTGAGTGTCTTCGTTTTTTTGAGGCACCATGTCGATGTGCGCTTGAAGAACAACACCCTTTTTGTTTTCCATGCCAGGTGTCGCAGGCTTTTTAATAAACACATTGCCGGTTGGATCGCGACGAACGTCTAGACCTTGCTCTGCCGCCCAGTTGACGATGTATTGAGCAAGTGCTTCTTCATGCTTTGATGGGTGTGGGATAGAACAAATCTTATCAAAAAACTGCCAAAGTGGAGCAGGTGATAAGGTACTGATTTCAGAATGGAACTCAGACACAGATGACTCCTTTTTCTAGGTTTGCCGGATGATGGCACTGCTGTTAGCCCAGTAGATTAGATGGTTGTGGGTTCAGCAGATTATAAGTTGTGAGCAAGGATATCACTTGCAAGCAGAGCCGAGTAGTGTCAGTCACTGGCTGTTTACAAGTGCACTGTCACAGAATGTGAACATCGCTGTCAGCGCTTACTCAATTGGTTGGTTATGTTCTGTAACTTAACCTATTTTGAGTTTGATAATTCTGTAATTTAATTACCAAATTTATTTGATTTAGATCATTAAATGAAATTTATGTGATTTTAATCACCAAAAGTATTGTAATAAAATTTCTTGGTGGTATATTTGTAACCAACTTCTAAAGCGAAGAAAAAATGCTCAAAGGATGAGTCCGTTTATCGCCTCCAAGGAACCGAGAAATCAAACATGTTTAATTGATTTAATAAGGTGATAGTTATGAAAGGTTTAGCATCTGCAATGTTTTGGACAAACAACTCTGTTTACACCCGCAACTTTGCATACCCAACAAGCTTTGGTTACAAGTAACGTACGCTAACCAAGTGCATGTGACCCCGAACGATTTGTTCACCCCTAAATTGGAATTTTCTTTCAGTAATCGAACTGACATGATTCTACCGCCACTCAAATTGAGTGGCGTTTTTTTGTTTTCTCAATATTAGTGATACGAGAACAGACCTCACTTCCGAAACCAATCGAATCCGCCGCATTTCTTGCATGTAAACTTTGCAATTTTTCCTCGTTATTCCATGTAAGTTTACGACATTGTCGATTTATTCTTCAGTTTATCTTCTAAAGTCCCTGTTTTTTCTGGTTGTTTCTTAAAGGAAAAATAATAGCGGCTAATTTTTCTTGCTGAAATGGTTTCATAATCCAGCGAGAAATCTTTATTAGAGTGAAAAATCTATCTGGAATTTGTTATTTGATAACTTTATAATCTGCAGCCAATCGATTACGCAACCGTTTACTTTTTACCTTTACAGGATTCGATCATGCTCGAAAGGCTATTTAAACTCAGCGAACATGGCACAAATGTGCGCACTGAGATCATTGCAGGTATTACTACCTTCTTGACGATGGCTTACATCATTTTTGTTAACCCAGCGATTCTAGCTGATGCGGGAATGGACCGTGGTGCCGTTTTTGTTGCTACCTGTCTTGCCGCAGCAATTGGCTGCTTCATCATGGGTCTACTTGCCAACTACCCAATCGCACAGGCGCCAGGCATGGGCTTAAATGCCTTCTTTACCTACGCGGTTGTTCTTGGAATGGGGTATACCTGGCAAGTCGCATTGGCGGCCGTATTTGTTTCGGGTGTGCTTTTTATCCTGTTGAGCATCTTCAAAATTCGTGAGTGGATCATCAACTCGATTCCGCTCTCTTTGAGAACGGGGATCTCTGCGGGTATCGGCTTGTTCCTTGCGTTCATTGCACTGAAAAATGCAGGTATCGTTGTTGATAACCCAGCGACGTTTGTTTCTCTTGGCGATATCACTTCTCTCGCACCGGCTCTCGCTGCATTTGGTTTCTTTTTGACTATTGCACTTGTTCACCGTGGTGTTAAAGGGGCAGTAATGATTGCGATCTTGGCAGTGACGGCACTTGGTTTGGTGTTTGGTGATGTCCAATGGGCGGGTGTGATGTCAACCCCACCAAGTATTGCGCCTACGTTCATGCAACTGGACTTCTCTGCGGTATTTGAAGTTGGCATGATTTCAGTGGTGTTTGCTTTCTTGTTCGTTGACTTGTTCGACACGGCGGGCACGCTCGTGGGTGTTGCAACCAAAGCGAACCTGATTGAGAAAGATGGCAAACTGCCACGTTTGAATAAAGCACTGCTGGCTGACTCAACAGCGACTTCTGTAGGTGCGCTACTAGGTACGTCAAACACAACGTCTTACATCGAAAGTGTCTCTGGTGTGGCGGCTGGTGGCCGTACAGGTTTAACTGCGGTTGTCGTGGGTGTGCTATTCCTATTGGCACTGTTCTTTTCGCCACTGGCTGGCATGATTCCCGCGTACGCAACGGCAGGTGCTTTGTTTTACGTGGCAATTTTGATGCTTTCAGGTCTTGTTAGCATTGATTGGCGCGACTTAACCGAGGCGGCTCCTGTTGTTGTGACATGCTTACTGATGCCACTGACATTCTCGATTGCAGAAGGGATTTCTTTAGGTTTTATCGCGTATGCTGCCATCAAATTGTTCAGCGGAAAAGGGCGTGATGTTTCACTCAGTGTCTGGATTATGTCGGCTATTTTTATCATCAAGTATCTGGTGGCTTAAATAGCTTTTAGAGTTGCGTTCCGGTAGAATAATCGTTTGCGCAGCTCGATACCCAAACTTTCTGTTACGTTTCGGGCTCTCATCTTTATGAGAGCCTGTTGTCTGTTTGGGACAATAGATTTTTCAAATAATTAGGTTATTACAATGAGCAACAAATTCGTTATTACCTGGGATGCCATGCAAACTTACTGCCGTCAACTTGCTGAAAAACAGATGCCAGCAGACCAGTGGAAAGGCATTTGGGCAGTGAGCCGTGGTGGCTTGGTTCCTGGAGCTATTCTGGCTCGTGAGCTAGGTATTCGCTATGTCGACACCATCTGTATTTCCAGCTATGACCACGATCATCAACGTGATATGACTGTATTGAAAGCACCGGAAGGTGACGGCGAAGGCTACCTAATCGTTGAAGATCTAGTCGATAGTGGTGACACCGCGCGTAAACTGCGTGAAATGTACCCTAAAGCGAAACTGATTGCGGTTTGTGCAAAACCTTCTGGTAAAGAGTTGTTGGATGATTATGTCGTCGACATCGCTCAAGAGACTTGGATTGAACAGCCATGGGATATGGCATTGGCTTACGCTGAGCCAGTAAACCGAAAGCAGAAGTAAATCCTGATTTTGTTGAGAGAATGACCCTTTTACGGGTCATTTTTTTTTATACTGTTATACTGATTTGGCTTTTAGGCGCACACACTCTTGAATGGAAAGAGTATTAAGCCACTGAGCCGTATTTGTTTTTTAGTCTTTTGGAATGTCACTCTGAGCCCGAATATGTCAGAAGAAGTCAGCAAAAACCTGTCAGAAACGCTATTTGTCAAACATAAGCAAGCCAAAGAAACCTCGGCATTGACTCAATACATGCCGACCAGCCAATCCTTACTTGATGAAATTAAAGAGAAGAATGGTTTTTCTTGGTATCGCAACCTTCGCCGCTTGCAATGGGTGTGGCAAGGTGTCGATCCTATTGAGCAAGAACAAGTGTTGGCTCGTATTGCCTCTTCCAAACATTCACGTACTGATGAGCAATGGCTCGATACGGTGATGGGATATCACAGTGGCAACTGGGCTTATGAATGGACGAGGCTCGGTATGGAGCATCAAAAGCGCGCCAGTGAGATGACGAATGAAGCGGCATCGGAAGCGCTCTTCTCCGCATCCTTGTGCTACAGCATCGCAGGTTACCCGCACCTCAAGAGTGATAACTTGGCCATTCAAGCACAAGTTTTGGCCAACAGCGCTTACCTTGAAGCCGCGAAAAAAAGCAAATACATCATCAAGCAGCTCGAGATCCCATTTGAGAAAGGGAAGATCACCGCTCACTTGCATCTGACCAATACGGACAAACCGCATCCTGTGGTTATTGTGAGTGCGGGGTTAGACAGTCTGCAAACAGACATGTGGCGTCTATTTCGAGATCATCTTGCCAAGCACGATATTGCCATGTTGACAGTAGACATGCCATCGGTGGGGTACAGTTCAAAATACGCGTTAACGGAGGATTACAGTCGCCTTCACCAAGCTGTGTTGAACGAGCTTTTCTCTATTCCTTATGTCGATCATCATCGAGTTGGTTTGATTGGCTTTCGTTTTGGCGGTAACGCCATGGTGAGGCTCTCGTTCCTTGAGCAAGAAAAGATCAAAGCGTGCGTTATCTTGGGTGCGCCTATTCATGATATTTTTGCTTCCCCACAGAAATTGCAGCAAATGCCGAAGATGTACCTCGATGTCTTAGCCTCGCGTTTAGGTAAAAGTGTGGTGGATATTTACAGCTTATCGGGGCAAATGGCCGCGTGGTCACTGAAAGTACAAGGTTTTTTGAGCAGTCGTAAAACCAAGGTGCCTATCTTGGCGATGAGCTTAGAAGGGGATCCTGTCTCGCCATATTCGGATAATCAGATGGTTGCGTTTTTTAGCACTTATGGCAAAGCGAAGAAAATCAGTTCCAAAACAATTACACAAGGATATGAGCAATCCCTCGATTTAGCGATAAAGTGGCTGGAAGATGAACTCTTAAGGTGACAAATCTCCTAATTTAGTCAAGAGTGATATATGAGGCTTAAAATTTAAGCTCATGATAAATAAAAATTATTGTCATTCTTAACATTGAAGAAAATGGAGATTCACATGTCAGAAGTGACGAACAACCCTACCCACAATCGTTTATTGGCAAAATTGCGAGCGATGGGGCCTTACTTGAGAGACCCTCAATCTAAGGAAGGGCTTTACTACTTTGATTGCTTGTCTGTTTGTATTGATGATCGAAAATCACCAGAGTTGCGCGAGTTTTGGGGCTGGTGGATGGAGCTGGAAGCGACTGAGGGAGGCTTTACAGCAAACTATCATATTGGAAAATATGATGTTGAAGGGAACTGGCTCGATTTGGCTATTCCTAAAAATGCACTTGAAGAAGTGAATAAAACCCAGAACTGTTTTCATCTCAAATTAGTCAAAACCTTGGAAGAAAATTTTCAGCTAAGCGTGGCATATCACGAGCAGTCAGTGGAATTTGTCTGATTTCATCCTCTTGGAACTACCCAAATCAAAAAGGTGCGATTTTCGCACCTTTTCTGCTTGTGAATTCTTCATTTGATTGTTAAAACATCTTCTCTATTTTTGTGTTTCATTTCAGAAGACATCATGACAACGAATCAACAAAGCGTCGCTGCTTCTCAACCCAAAACTATCGTTGTGAAGCTTGGAACCAGTGTGTTAACAGGTGGTACATTAGCGTTAGATCGCGCTCATATGGTTGAGCTTGCGCGCCAATGTGCAGAGTTAAAAAAACAAGGCCACTCTGTGGTGGTGGTCTCGTCAGGCGCGATTGCCGCTGGACGTGAGCACTTAGGTTACCCCGCGCTGCCCAATGCGATGGCAAGCAAACAGTTGCTTGCTGCGGTTGGGCAAAGTCAGTTGATTCAAACTTGGGAATCGTTATTTGCACTTTATGGCATAAAAATTGGCCAAATGTTGCTAACACGAGCGGATCTGGAAGATCGCGAACGTTTTCTCAATGCACGAGATACGATTAACGCACTAGTGGAAAACGGCATCATTCCTGTCGTTAACGAAAATGACGCCGTCGCCACGAGCGAAATCAAAGTGGGCGACAACGATAACCTCTCTGCCTTAGTGGGCATTTTATGTGGCGCTGATAAACTGCTATTGCTGACAGACCAAAAAGGCTTGTATACCGCCGATCCGCGTAAAGATCCCAATGCTGAGCTGATCAAAGAAGTTAAAGTCATTGACGACACCTTACGTAAAATTGCGGGTGGTAGTGGTACAACACTAGGCACTGGTGGGATGGCAACAAAGCTCCAAGCTGCGGACATTGCGCGTCGTGCTGGCATTGAAGTCATCATTGCGGCAGGCCGTGGTCAAAATGTCATTTTTGATGCGTTGAGCCCTGTACCTCAAGGAACCCGTTTCTTGCCTTGTGAAGAGGCGTTGGAAAACCGCAAGCGTTGGATCCTCGCAGGCCCTGCAGCCTCTGGTGATATTGTGATTGACCAAGGTGCGGTGAAAGCCGTGGTCGAAAAAGGCAGCAGTTTGTTGGCGAAAGGGGTGACCAAGGTACTTGGCGAGTTTTCTCGTGGCGAAGTGGTTCGTGTAACGGATGCACAGGGCCATTTGGTTGCGCGAGGTATTGCGAGTTATTCCAACCAAGATATGGCGAAAATTGCCGGTAAGCACAGCAAAGACATTATTTCGATTCTGGGCTATGACTATGGTTCAGAAGTGATTCACCGTGACGACATGGTTGTCATCCAAGAATAGTCGCTCACCAGAATCAAAGAGGACAACAAAGTGGATTTAATCACATTAGGCAAAGCGGCAAAAGACGCTGCTTTTCAGCTCGCCACCGCTTCTACGGCGCAAAAGAACAAAGCATTGGCCATCATTGCAGATGAACTTGAAGCGAATACAGCGGATATTTTGGCGGCAAACAGCAAAGATATCGAACTCGGTCGACAAGCGGGTTTGAGCGAAGCGATGCTGGATCGTTTACTTTTGAATGAATCTCGCTTGAATGGCATCGCCAACGATGTACGTAACGTGATCAGCCTAACGGATCCGGTCGGTAGCGAAATCGACAGTAAAGTGTTGGAAAATGGCATGCAGTTGTCACGCCGTCGTGTGCCACTTGGCGTGGTTGGTGTGATTTACGAAGCGCGCCCAAATGTCACTATCGACATCGCGGCATTGTGCCTAAAAACCGGCAACGCGAGCATCCTACGTGGCGGTAAAGAGACCTTCTTCTCCAACATGGAGTTGGTGAAGGTGATTCAATCGGCGTTAGCGAAAGCTGGCCTGCCAGCGGCGTCGGTGCAGTACATTGAAAAACCGGATCGCGAGTTGGTCACTCAATTGCTGAAACTGGACGATTACGTTGACATGATCATCCCTCGTGGTGGCGCTGGGCTGCACAAAATGTGTAAAGAAAACAGCACTATCCCTGTGATCATTGGTGGCTTCGGTATCAGCCATATTTTCGTTGATGAAACGGCCGACCTCGCGAAAAGCGTGGATGTGGTGGAGAATGCAAAAGCTCAGCGTCCTTCCGCTTGTAATGCGCTGGATACCTTACTTGTCCATGAGCGTATTGCAGAGCAGTTTCTTCCGATGCTGGTTTCAAAACTAAATGGCAAAGTGACTTTTGTTGTTGAACCAAAAGCCAAAGCGTACATGACTAAAGCTGAACAGATGCGTGATGCGAGTGACGGTGATTTTGATACCGAATGGTTGAGTTACACGCTGGGGGTCAAAGTGGTTGCGGATGTGCAAGAAGCGATCGAACACATGCGTGAACATAACGCGAGTCACTCTGACGCTATCATGACTAATCATCTGCAAAACGCAGAGCTGTTCATCAACTCGGCGGGCTCTGCGGCGGTGTATGTCAACGCATCGACACGCTTTACCGATGGCGCACAATTTGGTTTGGGCGCCGAAGTGGCAGTGTCTACTCAGAAATTGCACGCACGTGGTCCAATGGGATTGGAAGAGTTAACCAGTTACAAATGGGTTGGCAAGGCGAATTACCTTTCACGCGCGTAAGTGTAATCGAGTTTGAGTTAACATATCCGGTCTAAACCGTTTTGAAAAAGGGGCATTACGCCCCTTTTTGTTTTATTCGGCCTAGCAATTCCGCTAAACTAGCCGCAAGTTCTGCACCTGCTTTGCTACCGTGAATCGCTGTATTAGCACGGATATTCGCAATCGCGTGCAGATGGATCTATGCATCATTGGGAGGTGATATGCATTGTCCTTTCTGTTCAGAAAATGACACCAAAGTAATTGATTCACGTTTGGTGGCCGATGGTCATCAAGTCCGTCGCCGTCGTCAGTGCCTCGCGTGTAACGAGCGTTTTACCACGTTTGAAACCGCGGAGCTGTTAATGCCAAAGGTGATCAAATCCAATGGCAACCGTGAGCCGTTCAATGAAGACAAGATGGTTGGTGGTATTCAGCGTGCTTTAGAGAAGCGCCCTGTCAGTGCCGATGCGATTGAACTGGCGATCAGCATGATCAAATCCAAATTACGTGCCACTGGCGAGCGTGAAGTACCGAGCAAAATGATCGGTAACTTGGTGATGGAACAGCTCAAACACTTAGACAAAGTGGCCTATATTCGCTTTGCTTCCGTATACCGTAGTTTTGAAGATATTCGTGAATTTGGTGAAGAAATCGCCAGATTGGAAGATTAACGCAAGGTAACGGTTCACCATGTCGGAATTTACTGCAATCGATAGACAAATGATGCTGCGCGCCATTGCTTTGGCGAAACGTGGTCTCTATACCACCGCACCTAATCCTAATGTTGGCTGTGTATTACTGCGCGACGGCGAAATTGTCGGAGAAGGTTTTCACTTTCGTGCTGGCGAGCCTCATGCGGAAGTGCACGCAATGCGTATTGCTGGCGACAAAACCAAAGGGGCGACCGCTTACGTCACATTAGAGCCTTGCTCACACTATGGTCGAACGCCCCCATGTGCCGAAGGTTTAATCAACGCTGGGGTAAGCCGAGTGGTGTGTGCCATGGAAGACCCAAACCCCCAAGTCGCGGGGAGAGGTTTTGCCATGTTGCGAGAGGCTGGGATCGAGGTATCGGTGGGCCTACTTCAAGCAGAAGCAGAAGCACTGAATCCTGCTTTTATTAAGCGAATGAAAACGGGCATGCCGTTTGTTCAACTCAAAATGGCCGCGTCCCTCGACGGTCAAACAGCGTTGGCCAATGGCCACAGTCAGTGGATCACCTCACCACAAGCTCGCCGAGATGTGCAACGTTTTCGGGCTCAGTCTGGGGCGATTTTGTCCACCAGTAAAACGGTGATTGCTGACAATGCGTCTCTCAATGTTCGCTGGTCAGAGTTACCTTCGTCTGTGCAACTCGCTTTGCCGCAAGAACAGCTGCGCCAGCCAACTCGAGTTGTGTTGGACAGACAAGCCGAGCTTTCGCCGGAGCTAAAAATTTACCAAACCGCGGGTGAGCGACTCATTGTTGGCCCCAAAGGTGATCTCCCTGCACCTTTGGATGAGCAAGGGCAGATCGATTTGCCGCAACTGTTCGCGCAACTGAGTCAAACGCAGTTCATTAACCATCTTTGGGTTGAAGCGGGAGCAACGCTGGCGGCGAAACTGATCAAACACCAGTTGGTGGATGAGCTGATTGTTTACCTTGCCCCAAAACTGATGGGCAGCGATGGACGTGGGTTGATTGGTGCGCTGGGTTTGCAAGCCATGTCGCAAGTGATCGATTTAGACATTAAAGATGTGCGAATGGTTGGGCCGGATATCCGCATCATTGCGCACATCAAAGCAAAAGAAAGTTGATATGTTCACAGGAATTATCGAAGCAGTTGGAACCTTGGCTGCGATTACCCCAAGAGGGGAAGACATTACCGTAACGGTTAACACAGGCAAGCTCGATATGTCGGACGTTAGATTGGGCGACAGTATTGCCACGAATGGTGTTTGCCTGACGGTGATTGATTTTTCAGATCGTCATTACAGTGCTGATCTCTCGTTAGAGTCTTTAAAGAAAACGGGCTTTGCCAATTATCAAGTTGGTGACAAGGTGAACCTCGAGAAAGCGATGCTGCCAACCACCCGTTTTGGTGGTCATATTGTTTCTGGCCATGTGGATGGCGTTGGTGAAATTGTTGAGCGTAATCAGGTTGGCCGTGCGATCGAGTTTTGGGTTGTGATGCCCGAGAGCTTGAGCAAGTACGTCGCGGAAAAAGGCTCAATCACTGTTGATGGGATCAGTTTGACCGTGAATGACCTACGCAAGAACGCGTTTAAACTTACCATCGTCCCTCATACGGGTGACGAAACCACGATTAATGATTTCCAAGTGGGTCGCAAAGTCAACTTAGAAGTGGACGTTCTTGCTCGCTACATGGAACGTTTGTTACTCGGTCAACAAGCCCAATCCAATAATGAATCCCGCATCACCATGGAATTCTTGCAACAGAATGGTTTTGCTTAGTTCACAGAATGTTAGCCCACAGGTTGACACTCGGTAACGATGAATCAGACTAGTGTCTATCAGCGTTTTAGCGCTTAAATTGACAGGAAATATCGCTATGCCAATCAGTACACCCCAAGAGATCATTGAAGACATTCGTTTAGGCAAAATGGTCATCTTAATGGACGATGAAGACCGTGAAAACGAAGGTGATTTGATTATGGCGGCGGAGCACATTACGCCAGAAGCCATCAATTTTATGGCCAAATATGGTCGCGGTTTGATCTGTTTGACCATGACCAAAGAGCGTTGTCAGCGCCTTGGATTGCCGCCAATGGTGCAAGATAACAACGCGCAATACACGACAAACTTCACTGTTTCCATCGAAGCGGCGGAAGGCGTGACAACCGGTATTTCAGCGGCGGATCGCGCTCGAACCGTTCAAGCGGCAGTAGCAAAAGAAGCTAAAGCGGCAGATTTGGTGCAACCGGGGCACATTTTCCCATTGGCTGCGCAAGATGGTGGCGTGTTGACTCGCGCGGGTCATACCGAGGCAGGCTGCGACCTTGCTCGTTTAGCGGGTTTCGAACCAGCCTCTGTTATCGTTGAAATCCTTAATGACGATGGCACCATGGCGCGCCGACCTGATTTGGAAGTGTTTGCTGAGCAACATGGTCTCAAACTCGGCACCATTGCCGATTTGATTGAGTATCGAAACAATACCGAAACCACGATTGAACGCGTTGCAGAGTGCAAGCTACCCACTGAGTTTGGTGAGTTTGATCTGATAACGTACCGCGACACCATTGATAATCAAATCCACTTTGCTTTGCGTAAAGGCACGGTGGGTGATCAAACGCCACTGGTTCGTGTTCACTTGCAAGACACCTTTACCGATTTACTGCGCAGCGATCGTAACGCTGAGCGCAGTTGGACGCTTGATAAAGCGATGAAGCGTATTGGCCAAGAAGGGGGCGTTCTGGTGATTCTGGGTAATGAGGAGTCACCTGAGCTGCTGATTCACCGTGTCAAAATGTTTGAAGCACAAGACAAAGAAGAGGCACCTAAATTGGCCAAGAAGCAGGGCACTTCACGTCGTGTTGGTGTCGGCTCGCAAATCCTTGCAGATTTAGGTGTGCACGATATGCGTTTACTTTCTTCCAGCAACAAAAAATACCATGCCCTTGGCGGTTTTGGTCTGAACGTTGTTGAGTATGTGTGTGAATAACACCACTTCTAATAAACGCAGCGAAAATAACGCTGCGTTTATTTTTCTCCCCCTAATTTGACTCATCTCTTCGCTGTAAGGCAGTATTTCGTGGCGAAATACCATTAGATATTGCTCACAAAATTGTGCTAGAATCCGGCGATTCTCACTTGATGAACATAGTTAAAGGAAGGCTTATGAAAGTGATCGAGGGTGGCTTCCCTGCGCCAAACGCAAAAATTGCTATCGTTATTTCTCGTTTCAACAGTTTTATTAACGAAAGTCTATTGTCTGGTGCCATCGACACTTTGAAGCGTCACGGTCAAGTCAGTGAAGACAACATCACCGTTGTACGTTGTCCTGGTGCTGTTGAACTACCTCTAGTGGCTCAGCGCGTAGCAAAAACAGGTAAGTTCGACGCGATTGTATCTCTTGGCTCAGTGATCCGTGGTGGTACACCACACTTCGACTATGTTTGTAGTGAAATGAATAAAGGTCTAGCACAAGTGTCTCTTGAATTTAGTATTCCAGTGGCATTTGGCGTATTGACCGTTGATACTATCGATCAAGCTA
The DNA here is from genome assembly GCF_002265885.1 of Vibrio sp. 03_296. Lineage (NCBI taxonomy): Bacteria > Pseudomonadati > Pseudomonadota > Gammaproteobacteria > Vibrionales > Vibrionaceae > Vibrio > Vibrio sp. 03_296. Next base: position 46,307 of record NZ_NPKW01000029.1, on the reverse strand, counting down.
TTGAACGCGCAGGAACCAAGGCTGGTAACAAAGGTGCAGAAGCTGCACTGAGCGCACTTGAGATGATAAACGTTCTTTCTGAAATTGATTCCTAATGGGGGCCAGTGTGAAACCAGCCGCACGTCGTAACGCACGTCAATTCGCTTTACAAGCAATCTATTCATGGCAAATTACTAAAGAAAATGTTGCCACTATCGAAGCTCAGTTTTTGGCTGGCGAAAAGTATGATGAAGAAGAGCATCGTGCTGCTGAGCCTGCACTTGCAGCTCCGGAGACTGACGTAGCATACTTCCGCGACTTGTTGACCGGTGTTGTTCTAAGCCACACCGAACTGGATAGTAAGATTCGCCCTTACGTTTCTCGTCCAATGCAAGATTTGGATATGATGGAACTGGCGTTGTTACGTTTGGCGATGTACGAAATGACTCGCCGTGAAGACGTACCTTACAAAGTTGTGATTAACGAAGCGATTGAACTGGCTAAAGTTTTTGCCGCTGAAGACAGTCACAAGTTTGTCAACGGTGTGCTAGATAAAGCCGCACCGCACGTACGCAAAAAATAAGCGTCACTGAATAACGAAAAGGTCAGCACAATGCTGGCCTTTTTTATAACAAAGGAAAGGATTTTGATGTCAGGCGAGTTTAATCTGATTGAAAAATACTTCGTTGGCCGTCAGGCTCAACGTAAAGATGTACACCTTGCTGCTGGAGACGATTGCGCTCTGGTTAAAGCTCCCGCCAATGTGCAAATTGCCATTAGCACCGATACCCTAGTATGTGGCACTCATTTCTTAGCCGATGCCGATCCTGCGTGGGTGGCGCATAAGGCGTTAGCGTCAAACATCAGCGATTTGGCTGCCATGGGCGCAACCCCTGCGTGGGTCTCATTTGCTCTGACTATGCCGCAAGCTGACGAAGCTTGGTTAGCTCCCTTTTGTGATGGTTTTTTTAAGTTGGCAGATTACTTCGGCATTCAGCTCATTGGTGGCGACACAACGAAAGGCCCACTGAGTTTGACCATGACAGTACAAGGGTTTGTCCCTGAAGGGAAAGCGATCACGCGCAGTGGCGCCAAGCCGGGCGACTATGTGTTTGTCACGGGGACGCTAGGCGATGCAAAGGCGGGATTGGATGTGATTCTCGATAGCAACTTGCGTACACGCCCAGCCGCACAAGCGCTAGAAAAAGCGCACTATATGAGTATGCCGCGCATTTTAGCAGGGCAAGCGTTGGTCGGATTAGCTTCGGCGGCGATTGATATCTCCGATGGCTTAATTGCGGATTTAGGGCACATCTTAAACCGTTCTCAGGTTGGTGTTAGCCTCGATGTCTCTAAGCTGCCGATTTCCTCTGAACTACTTTCTTTTTTGACCGAGCGCGAAACAGCACTTCAATATGCGCTGACCAGCGGTGAAGAATACGAGCTTTGTTTTACCGTGCCCGAAGAGGCAAGAGGCACAATCGAAAGCGCCTTGGCGCACGTAGGTTGTAAAGTAACGTGTATTGGGCAAATTCGTCCATATGGCTTTTTTGAACTCCATGATGACGGTACAAAGTTAAATTGGGATTTGAGTGGCTTTGACCACTTTAAGGCGTAATCACCATGAATAATCCACTTGATAAAATTTCTTTAAATAATCCTTGGCATTTATTGGCAACGGGGTTTGGCTGCGGCTTATCGCCGATTATCCCTGGCACTATGGGAACGTTGGCATCCATTCCTCTGTTTCTGGTTTTCGCTCCATTGCCTCTTCCTGTCTATTTGGTGATTGTTTTCGCGGCCTGTCTAGTCGGTATTAAAATTTGCCAAGTGACGTCAGACGACATGGGCGTGCACGATCATGGCTCGATTGTCTGGGATGAGTTTGCTGGCTTTTGGATCACCATGACCATCATGCCTGCGCTGCAAATTCCCATTTCTGAGCTGAAATGGATAGGTGCAGGGTTCGTGTTGTTCCGCTTCTTCGATATGGTCAAACCTTGGCCGATTGGCTGGTTGGATAAGCGTGTGCATGGTGGAGTAGGCATTATGCTGGATGACATTGTCGCAGGGGTGATGTCCGCGCTATCGCTTTATGCCGTCGGTTATTTTGCAGGTTGGCTATAAGCCGGATAAGGCATAAAAAAGGGATTGGCTTTGCCAATCCCTTTTTTGTGTCAGTTTGTCTCTACTTTATTTTGCTAGATAGTGGCGAATTGCTTGCTCAATGCCTTTGGCATCTAAGCCGAGTTCTTCATGCAACTCTTCTTGAGTACCTTGATGGATGAACTTATCCGGTAGACCAAGGTTCAAGACTGGTTTCATGATCTTTTCTTGCATCATAAACTCGATCACGCCCGCACCAGCACCACCGGCAATGGCGTTTTCTTCAATCGTGATAAGCACATCATGCTCGTTGGCCAATTGACGAATTAGCGCTTCATCAAGAGGTTTCACAAAACGCATGTCTGCAACGGTCGCATTCAATGCTTCTGCCGCTTCAAGCGCATTGGCTAAGAAGGTGCCGAAACTCAGAATGGCCACCTTTTCGCCTTGGCGAACCAAGCGGCCTTTACCAATCTCAAGTGCGGTAAATTCAGATTCGATAGGCGTGCCCATGCCATTGCCACGAGGATAACGCACCGCGCTCGGCCCTTGATGTTTGTGGCCGGTATAGAGCATTTGGCGGCATTCGTTCTCATCACTTGGCGCCATGATCACCATGTTTGGAATACAGCGCATGTAGCTTAAATCGAACGCACCTTGGTGAGTTTGACCATCTGCGCCCACCAAACCCGCTCGGTCAATCGCGAACATCACTGGTAGGTTCATGATCGCCACATCGTGGATCAGTTGGTCATAGCCGCGTTGCAAGAAAGTCGAGTAAATCGCCACAATCGGGTTGTATCCGCCAATGGCCATCCCGGTAGCCAGTGTCACAGCGTGCTGCTCTGCAATCGCCACATCGAAATATTGCTCTGGGTATTCTTTAGAGAAACGCACCATGCCGGAGCCTTCACGCATGGCGGGAGTGATCGCCATCAGTTTTGGATCTTGGGCTGCCATGTCACAAAGGAAATCGCCAAAAATATTGGAAAAACTTGGCTTACCACCACTGCTTTTCGGCAGGCTATTATGGGCAGGATCGAACTTTGGCACACCGTGATAGCCAATCGGATCTTTTTCGGCAGGCTCATAACCTTTGCCTTTCTTGGTCATAATGTGCAGAAACTGCGGGCCTTTTAGCTCGCGCATGTTCTTTAGGGTTTTGACCAGCTCCACCACATCGTGGCCATCAATCGGACCAATGTAGTTAAAACCCAGTTCTTCGAAAAGGGTACCCGGAACCACCATGCCTTTCAGATGCTCTTCGGTGCGACGAATCAGTTCTTTAATCGGCGGTACGCCAGAGAGCACTTTCTTGCCACCTTCACGGATCGAGGTATAAAGATTGCCAGAAAGGACACGAGCAAGATGGTTGTTAAGTGCGCCCACGTTTTCGGAGATCGACATTTCGTTGTCATTGAGAATAACGAGCATATCGCTGTGTACATCACCAGCATGGTTCATTGCTTCAAACGCCATGCCTGCCGTGATCGCGCCATCACCAATCACACTAACGACTTTGCGGTTTTGGCCTTCTTTTTCTGCGCAGATGGCCATACCAAGCGCAGCACTGATCGAGGTCGAAGAATGGCCAACAGACAGGGTGTCGTACTCACTTTCTTCACGCCATGGAAAAGGGTGTAACCCGCCTTTTTGACGGATAGTTGGCATCTGCTCACGACGACCAGTCAGGATTTTGTGTGGGTACGCTTGGTGGCCTACATCCCAAATCAGTTGATCAAAAGGCGTGTTGTAAACGTAGTGAAGGGCAACCGTAAGCTCAACGGTGCCAAGACCAGAGGCTAGGTGACCGCTTGATTGACTGACGGAGTTCAATAAGTAAGTGCGCAATTCATCGCACAGTGTTGGCAACGTCTCTTTTGGTAAGAGACGCAGCTCATCGGGTGTTTCTGCTAGTGCCAGTGTCGGGTACTTTGAAATATCAAGAGTCATAGGTATGCGCGCTTATTGTGTTAGTTCTTGCGCTCGACGACGTATCGGGCGAACTCTTCTAAGTGTTGGGTATTGTATGGGATTGCTTCCAAAGCTTGAAGTGCTTCATGTAACAGAGTGTGAGCTTTCTCCATTGCGCCTTCTAAACCGAGCAGCGATGGGTAAGTACTCTTGTTGAGTTCTTGGTCAGAACCTTGTGGCTTCCCGAGCGTTTCGGTATCGCTAATGATATCCAAAATGTCATCTTGCACCTGAAATGCTAACCCAATCGCAGTGGAGTACTTCTCCAACTGAGGCAAAATAGCCAAACCTTTTTCGCCCGCAGCCAAGGCGCCTAAGCGCACCGCGCAACGGATCAAAGCGCCGGTTTTGTTACGGTGAATCTCTTCTAACTCTTCCAGCGTGACTGCGCGGTTTTCCGCGGCCAAATCCAACGCCTGACCAATGCACATGCCTTGCGCTCCAGAGGCTTGTGCCAATGCTTGGATCATGGCAACACGTTGTGTTTCTCCATCAGCAGACAATGTGCCTTCAGCGAGAATGGTGAACGCGAGTGTTTGTAAAGCATCACCGGTTAAAATGGCGGTGGCTTCGTCAAATTTAACATGGCAGGTTGGTTGGCCACGGCGCAGTTCATCATCATCCATGGCTGGCAGGTCATCATGGATAAGAGAGTAAGCATGGATACACTCAATCGCTGACGCAGGTGTGTCGAGTTGCTCTTGGCTGCAACCAAGCATCTCACCGGTGGCATACACCAAAAATGGGCGAGCACGCTTTCCACCTAACACTAGTCCGTAGCGCATCGCTTGAATCAGCGCTTGATTTTGGTGTGGCAGTTTATCGAGCCAAAGATTGAGTTGTTGGTTGTTACGCTGCTGAAAAGACGCAAGGACGTCAATCATAGAGTTATCCATTTAAAACATTACTCTGCCAAGGTGGAGAAATCGCTGAGAGGAGCATCATCACTGTCGCTCAGTAAAATGCTAACTCTTTGTTCTGCTTCTGTGAGTTTAGCTTGGCTGGCTCTGGCTAATGCGATCCCACGCTCAAATTTCTTAAGAGCGTCATCTAAAGCCAGATCACCGTTTTCCAGTTGATCCACCAAATTGTCCAATTCTTCGATGGTTGCTTCGAAGGACATGTTTTCTGGTTTCTTGGTTGCCATATCTATTCTGCCTTTAAAAGAATGCCCGCAAGTTACCTTAGCACGCTGACTTGGTCAAATTTAAGCGGGTAAATTTATCTGAAAATGAGGTTAATAAGGAGGAGAATATTGGCTTGCTAACAAAAAGGTTGCCCGTGAGCGTTAAAATGGCAGTAAACTTGCTATAACTTGTAAAAAGCCCCGAGATGATGCTTGGCACTTTGCCGCCTCATCGAAATAATCAAGGGTAACGGCTTTATTTTGACGCTTAGCAGCAATTTTGTGACTTGTTGACCAAGTTTTTGCTAAAAGATCGTTACTCATTGTCGATAAAGAAAATAATCTCTTTATATTGCGGTAAATCGGAAAATAGCATGAGGAGTGCTTTGTGGATTTAGCAACCCTTTTAGGTTTGATAGGTGGCCTTGCTTTCGTCGTGATGGCGATGATTCTTGGCGGCAGCATCATGATGTTCGTCGATGTGACCTCAATCCTCATCGTTGTCGGTGGTTCCATCTTCGTTGTATTGATGAAGTTTACGATGGGGCAATTTTTTGGCGCGGCGAAGATTGCAGGCAAAGCCTTCATGTTCAAAGCCGATGAACCAGAAGATCTGATTGCGAAAATTGTCGAAATGGCAGACGCGGCGCGTAAAGGCGGTTTCTTGGCCTTGGAAGAGATGGAGATCTCCAACAGCTTCATGCAAAAAGGCATTGATTTGTTGGTGGATGGCCACGATGCCGATGTGGTGCGTGCAGCACTACAGAAAGACATAGCCTTAACTGATGAACGTCACACGCAAGGAACGGGCGTGTTTCGCGCGTTTGGTGATGTTGCACCTGCGATGGGGATGATCGGTACCCTTGTTGGTCTGGTGGCGATGCTGTCCAACATGGATGACCCGAAATCGATCGGCCCTGCGATGGCGGTTGCGCTTTTGACCACACTCTACGGTGCGATTTTGTCGAACATGGTGTTCTTCCCGATTGCGGATAAATTGGCGCTTCGTCGCGACCAAGAGACCCTTAATCGTCGTTTGATCATGGACGGCGTGTTGGCGATCCAAGATGGTCAGAACCCACGTGTTATCGACAGCTACTTGAAAAACTACCTCAACGAGAGCAAGCGTGCCCTCGATATCAATGATTAATCACGGGAGTATGTGATGGATGACGATAGCAAATGTGATTGTCCCCCTCCCGGATTACCTCTGTGGATGGGTACCTTCGCTGACTTGATGTCACTGTTGATGTGTTTCTTCGTACTGCTGCTTTCGTTTTCGGAAATGGATGTACTGAAGTTCAAACAGATCGCTGGCTCAATGAAATTTGCCTTTGGTGTGCAAAACCGCCTTGAGGTGAAAGACATTCCCAAAGGCACCAGCATCATCGCTCAAGAATTTCGACCGGGGCGTCCTGAACCCACGCCGATTGACGTGATCATGCAGCAAACCATAGATATCACCCAGCAAACGTTAGAATTTCATGAGGGAGAGTCGGATCGCGCGGGTGGCACTCAGCGTGACCAGGGCAAAATGACGGGCGGGCAGTCGCCTGAAACGTCGACTCAGACCAACCAAAATACCGAACAACAACAGCAACAGCAGCAGTCGGAAGCCATGTCGAAAGAGATGGAAACGCTGATGGAAAGCATCAAGAAGGCCCTTGAGCGTGAAATAGAGCAAGGGGCGATTGAAGTGGAAAATTTGGGGCAGCAAATTGTGATTCGTATGCGAGAGAAGGGGGCCTTCCCAGAAGGTTCTGCATTCTTGCAGCCTAAATTCCGCCCGCTAGTACGACAAATTGCCGAGTTGGTGAAAGATGTCCCCGGTATTGTGCGGATTTCAGGCCACACGGACAATCAGCGTCTTGATTCGGAGCTTTATCGTTCTAACTGGGATCTCTCTGCGCAGCGTGCCGTTTCGGTGGCGCAAGAGATGGAAAAGGTACGCGGATTTTCTCATCAGCGCTTACGAGTGCGAGGCATGGCTGATACCGATCCTCTGGTCGACAACGATACTGAAGAAAACCGGGCGAGAAACCGCCGAGTGGAAATCAGCATTATGCAAGGTGAGCCTTTGTATAGTGATGAAATTCCAGCCATTCCTCAAGAGCAGTAATTGGGTACGTGAGTTGAATAAAAGACGAGCAGAAATGCTCGTCTTTTTTATGGTTATAATTCGTGTATAATCTTGCGCCCTAAGTCCCACACCTTAGTGCAAGCTCCGGTGTGAATTGATAGCCAACAGACTGCGAATTGAACTATGAAATTTATTGTAAAGCCCCATCCAGAAATTTTTGTAAAGAGTGAGTCGGTACGTAAGCGCTTTACCAAGATTCTTGAGAGCAACATCCGAATCATTATTCAGAATCGCACTGAATCTGTGGCTGTCTTTAACCGTCGCGATCACATCGAAGTGTCGGCTAACAGCCATCAATATTACCAACAAGTGCTCGAAATCTTGACGACGACACCAGGCATTCAGCAAGTGTTGGAAGTGAAGCAATCGGGCTTCAAAGATCTGCACGACATCTATGAGCAAGTGTTGGATCTGAGCCGCGAGCGCATCGAAAATAAAACCTTTGTGGTGCGTGCTAAGCGCCGTGGTAAACATGACTTTACCTCGATCGAGCTTGAGCGTTACGTCGGCGGTGGCTTAAATCAATCGGTCGAGAGCGCCTCGGTTAAACTGCACAGCCCAGACATTACCATCAAGATTGAAGTGGTGGATGACAAGCTGAACCAGATTTTGGCCCATCATAAAGGCCTTGGCGGTTTCCCTCTGGGTACGCAAGAAGATCTGCTGAGCCTGATTTCTGGTGGTTTTGACTCCGGTGTTTCAAGCTATCTGCACATCAAGCGTGGCTCTAAAGTGCATTACTGTTTCTTCAATCTGGGTGGCCCTGCGCATGAAATTGGCGTAAAACAAGTGGCTCACTTCTTGTGGAACAAATACGGATCTTCAGCCAAAGTGCGCTTCATCTCTGTTGACTTTGAACCCGTGGTTGCGGAGATCTTAGAGAAGGTTGAAGACGGTCAAATGGGCGTGGTTCTAAAACGCATGTTCATGCGCGCAGCCGGCATGGTTGCGGAGAAGTTTGATATTCAAGCTTTAGTCACCGGTGAAGCCCTCGGCCAAGTATCAAGCCAAACCTTGACCAACTTACGCCACATCGATGTGGTGACGGACCGTTTGATTCTCCGACCTCTTATCAACTGGGATAAAGACGAAATCATTAAAGTAGCTCGTGACATCGGCACCGAAGATTTCGCCAAAACCATGCCAGAATACTGTGGCGTGATTTCGAAAAAGCCAACCGTGAAAGCGGTGAAAGAGAAGCTCGAAGCGGAAGAAGCGAACTTCAATTTCGACATCTTGGAACAAGTGGTACGCAATGCCCGTCAAATGGACATTCGTGATATCGCGAAAGAGTCGGCACAAGCTGCGCCAGAAGTAGAGCAAGTTCAAGCGATTGAAGAGCATGCCGTGGTGTTGGATATTCGTAGCCCAGATGAAGAAGATGACAGCCCGCTAGAGATCGATGGTGTTGAGGTAAAACACATTCCGTTTTACAAGCTCAGCACGCAATTTGGTGACTTAGACCAGTCGAAAACGTATCTGCTTTACTGCGCTCGCGGTGTGATGAGCCGTTTGCAAGCGCTCTACCTACAAGAGCAAGGCTTTAAAAACGTTAAAGTGTATCGCCCTTAGCCATCTCATGCTGGCGTCAACGTTTCGATGCGAGCATTCGAGTAAGCGTGTCACACTAGGCAAAATGACAAACGCAATCTCAGTAATTGGGGTTGCGTTTTTTATTACGTTTTTGCTCAAAAATTGGGAGTGGTCTAGGAAAAAGCGATGGCCGAGGGGGTAGCGGTTAGAAAGGCAGTGTTCAAAGATAAAAAAACACCGCCTAATAGGCGGTGTAACAAATTTGACAGACAGGTCAAAAATAAATACAGGAAGTATAGGTTTTGTCACAGGGAGTTGGACAAAACACTACGGTAGAAATCTACCTAACTCGAAATACGAGTTTGCAAACACAACATCGCAACAACTAAGCCAATTGATTTACAAAGAAATCAAGCCGTTCAGGCTAGCGTTGCGGGGTGAAATATAGAATTTATCTGGCTGTTCTACAACGGACAAATTATAATGTTTCAGATTAAAAAAACTAATGGTTAGAGAGCCGTATGTCCCGAAGATTGCCCCCACTGAATTCCCTTCGTGTATTCGAAGCCGCCGCCCGACACCTTAGCTTCACTCGAGCTGCAGAAGAACTCTTTGTCACTCAAGCGGCAGTGAGTCATCAGATCAAAGCGCTGGAAGAGTTTCTTTCATTGAAACTGTTTCGCCGTCGCAACCGCTCTTTACTCCTCACTGAAGAGGGGCAAAGTTACTTTTTAGACATCAAAGATATTTTCTCAGCACTCGCTGAAGCGACCGATAAGGTATTGGAACGTAGTGAAAAAGGGGCATTGACCATCAGTTTGCCGCCGAGTTTTGCCATTCAATGGCTGGTACCAAGACTTGCGGATTTCAATGCTAAAGAGCCAGACATTGACGTGCGAATCAAAGCGGTGGATATGGACGAAGGCTCTTTGACGGACGATGTGGATGTGGCGATTTATTACGGTCGTGGCAATTGGCCGGGGTTACGTGCCGATAAATTGTACCAAGAATATTTGATCCCACTTTGTTCACCTTCATTACTTTTGGGTAACAAACCATTAGAATCTTTGCAGGATTTAAAACAACATACGTTACTCCATGACACCTCCAGAAAAGATTGGAAACAATTTGCTAAGGAAAACGGTCTGGATGAGGTCAATGTCAACCAAGGTCCGATTTTTAGCCACTCGACCATGGTTCTGCAAGCGGCGGCTCACGGACAAGGGGTAGCCTTGGGCAACAATGTATTGGCTAAACCAGAAATGGAAGCTGGCCGTTTGATTGCACCCTTTGATGAAATATTGTTGTCGAAGAACTCGTTTTACGTCGTCTGCCATGAACAGCAAGCTGACATGGGGCGTATCGCGCGATTTAGAGACTGGATGCTAGTGACCGCGCGCAAAGAACAAGAAGAGGTGTTAGATGAATCTGCCATGCATTATTGATGGGCCAGACAACGGACCGCTGTTTATTTTTGCTCACGGTGCAGGGGCCCCGATGGAACATGCTTTTATGACCGCGGTGGCTCAAGGATTGGCAAAGGAAGGGATTCGTGTGGTGCGTTTCAATTTCCCTTATATGGCCAAACGAGCTGAAGATGGCAAAAAACGCCCACCGGATCGCGCGCCGAAATTGCTGGAAGCCTTTTCTGAAGTGATAGCATCCGTGACCGATAAACCCGTGATTATTGGGGGTAAGTCGATGGGCGGACGCATGGCGAGTTTGTTGTCGGAGCATCCCCTCGTGAAAGGGATTGCCTGTTTAGGTTTTCCGTTTCATCCTCCCGGTAAGCCTGAAAAGTTCAAAGGTGAGCACTTACAAACATTGAGTAAACCGACGTTGATTTTGCAAGGTGAGCGAGACACGTTTGGCACTCAAAATGAGTGTCAGCATTTTGAGTTTTCCTCAATGGTGCGTTTGGCGTTTTTGCCCGATGGCGATCACAGTTTTAAACCGAGAAAAAGTTCTGGCCATACAGAAGTAGGCAATGTGCAGTTGGCGATTGAGCAGCTGTGCGCTTTTATTAAAGGAGTTGACGATGAAAAGTAAGTGGCTGCTCACTTTTGTTGGTTTCTCAGGCGCATCGGCGGTCGCACTTGGCGCGTTTGCCGCTCACGGACTCAAAAGCCAATTGTCGCCATATCTGTTAGGTGTGTTTGAGACGGGCGTGATGTATCAGTTTTTGCATACCCTCGCCATCGCCCTATGCGCCGTTCTGCTCTCTTTGCCGACTGGAGAGAAAGCGCAAAAATATTTTTTCCGCGCGGCAATTTGTTTTATCATCGGCATCTTTTGCTTTAGCGGCAGCTTATACGCCCTCGCATTAACTGGCATAAAATGGTTTGGCCCGATAACTCCTATGGGAGGCTTACTGTTTATTATTGGTTGGATAATGTTGATGTTGGCAGCTTTAAAAACGAACGAGGTATCTCAGTGAAACAATTAATGCTCTATTGTCGTCAGGGCTTTGAAAAAGAGTGTGCTGGTGAAATTCAGGACAAAGCGACTCAGTTAGAGGTTTATGGTTTTCCACGTGTGTTCAAAAACGCAGGGTATGTTCTGTTCGAATGTTACCAAGAAGGGGATGCCGATAAACTGGCACGCGAACTGGACTTCAACGCGCTGATTTTTGCACGTCAAATGTTTGCGGTTGCAGCAGAGTTTACCGAACTGCCGAGTGAAGATCGCATTAGCCCAATCCTTTCGGAGCTGGGTGAGATGGACACGTTCCCGGTTTGTGGCGATTTGCGTATTGAAACGCCAGATACCAACGAAGCAAAAGAGCTGTTGAAGTTCTGCCGTAAGTTTACCGTGCCAATGCGCCAAGCATTGCGTGGTAAAGGCTTATTGTTGGCGAAAGAAAATGTGAAGAAGCCTGTGTTCCACCTTTGCTTTGTTGCGTCAGGCCACTGCTTTGCTGGTTATTCTTATTCGCACAATAATTCGCGCTTCTTTATGGGCATTCCACGTTTAAAATTCCCGGCCGATGCGCCAAGCCGCTCAACGTTGAAGTTGGAAGAAGCTTTTCATGTGTTTATTCCGCGTGAAGAGTGGGATACGCGTTTGTCTTCGGGCATGTGGGCGGTGGATTTAGGTGCTTGTCCTGGTGGATGGACCTATCAGTTGGTACAGCGCTCTATGTTTGTTCACTGTGTGGACAACGGCATGATGGCAGATAGCTTGATGGAAACCGGTCAGATCAAGCATCACATGGTGGATGGTTTTAAATTTGAGCCAGACCGTAAGAACGTGACTTGGTTGGTGTGCGACATGGTGGAAAAGCCAGCTCGCGTGGCGCATCTGATGGGCGAATGGCTCATTAAAGGGTGGGCGAAAGAAACCATCTTTAACCTAAAGTTGCCGATGAAAGGTCGTTATGACGAGGTTTTACAAGATATTGAAAATCTCAAGACCTTCCTGATTGAGAACAAGGTGAAGTTTAAGCTGCAAGCGAAACACCTTTATCACGATCGCGAAGAGATCACCGTACACATTCAGGTGCTATCGAACATTTCTCCGTACTAAGATGAGCTGAAGAAACGGTTCGCTAAAAAACGCTCCTCGACATGAGGAGCGTTTTTGTTTGTGTTAGTTCGACGTTGGCCACATTTCCCACACTTGGGCTTCCATGCTCGCTTCTGTGCTGTCATCGACGGCTGAGAAGAAGTCAAGTTGGGTCAATCTTTCCACCTCGTCAATCGTGGTGATGAAGTTCGCTAGCTCACTGCCAGAGACATCTCGGTGTGGAACGATAAACGCAATCGCGTCATTAAAGGCAGGGTCAAGAATGACTTTGAAAAAGGCGCTAGGAATGACCACTCCGTTACCAATCGCGTTTTCGCCCCCTTGGTAAATGGGCCCAGTGACGACGTAAAGCTCGTTATATTCATTGGCAAGATCACGAACATGCTCTTCCAGCAAACGCCAACCCACACGGTTAAAGCCCGGTAACTGCGGTGACATGTTACTCATCAGGAAGCTTTGTTGCATTGATTGCTGACTGAAATCCATCGCCGCTGACGGGGCAAGATGGCCTCTGTCGTAACCCGAGTTGCTGTAATCCGCTAAGGTGGAGCGGGCATAGTCTGGCAGCTCTGCGTCTTCTTTAAAGCTGTTGCTGCGCTTGTAGGAAGCATTCACGCTCTCTGCCGTAATATGGTAGGCAACCCAATCGGCGTTTTTGGTGTTGTAGTTGTAACCTACCGCGTAGCCATCGCGACAAAGCACTTGATCCGGTTGTGTGGAGGGCATGCCTTTGTCGAGGTGTTGACCACAAATTTCAGCAGCGGCAGGTAAAGCAAATAATAGTGATAGTAGGATGAGGTTTTTCATTTTCATTACTCCTTGTTAGAGAGTGGTGAAAATAGAGTAAATGCTCATCAATGCTGTGATATTGATAATAAATTAATCAATATTCAGTAAGGTATTGATTAATTTATTTTTATTGTTGTGAATGTAACCCATTACACAACAATAACGTTTAACATTTATTGGTTGTGGTTTTGTGATGCGCCTGGTGAAATTTGTTTGGCCAATATGTTCTGACTGGCAAGGCGCTGTTCATGAACATTAGCGGGGCTCATTGGCGGTAAAACGCAGATCTTGCAGGTTAAAACCGAGTTCAATATCGGTTTTGAGTGCCGAGACTCGCTTGCAACGGCGAGCTAACTCGATATGTTGATCGAACTTAGTACGATATTTCTTTGGTAGATCCGGCGAGAGAAAAGCCTGTTCGATATCGTCAAATTGGCTGAGGATCTCTTTGGCTGCTTTTGGCCCAATGCCGGGAATGCCGGTCACTTGGCTGGAACTGATGCCCGTTAGGCCCCAATAGTCAGAAAGCTGCTGAGGTTTTACGCCAAACTCTTGTTCAATAAACGGCTGATCTAACCAGCGGTGTTGGAAGTAATCGCGAATCTGCAGTGTGGGAGAAAGCAGCTGGCAATAGCCTTTGTCGGTTGAAATGATGGTGACCTTCTCACCGTGTTGCGCGACTTTGCACGCTAGGGTAGCCACTAAGTCATCGGCTTCATCACCTTCAGAAAGCAGCGAATCAATACCCAATTGCCACCATGCATCTTGGATCTTCTCCAAACCGTTGAGCAAAGGTTCTGGCATCGGCTTTCGCCCTTGTTTGTATTCTGGAAGGATCTCTGCACGCCATCCTCGGTCGCTACCGAGATGATCAAACACCGCGACGATATGCGTAGGATGACTTTCACTAATGATTCGCTGCAAGGTACGACAGGTGTTTTGGATGGTGTTGGCTATATCCGTCGGATCCGGTTGAGCCGAGTGGACACGGCGGATCAGATTGAGCGCATCGATGATAACAAGATGAATAGCCATAGAAAATTACAGTATTGAAAAGGGGCCTAAGGCCCCTGAGTGTAACGTAAATCGTATGGACTATCGACCGCCATTTTCCGCTGATGCGATCTTATAGCAAGGTTCATATGCACTACCACCGGGCAGTTTCATACGGTGCTGGGCGACGAAATCGCGCAGCAGTTTGTCCATTTTCTTCATCAGTGCAGGGTCACCATCAATAATGAATGGCCCTTTGCGTTCGATCTCGCGAATGCCTTCGGCTTTTACGTTGCCCGCCACAATACCAGAGAAGGCACGGCGTAAGTTAGCGGCCAGCACTTGAGGTTTCTGATTCAGATGCAGATCCAAGCTTGCCATCGAGTCGTGTGTGGGTTCAAACGGCAACTGGAACTCTGGCTCAATCTTTAAAGACCAGTTGTAGCTGTACGCATCGCCCTTGTCTTTACGGTGCTGACGTACTACTGGCATTGCTTGTTTCATCACACGGGCAACCTGAGCTGGGTCATCAATGATGATTTGGTAGTGCTTCTGACCTTCTTCCCCCAAAGTGGCGCCAATAAAGGCATCCAGTGAGCGGAAGTAAGCCTCGCTCTCCTTAGGACCAGTTAAGACGATGGGCATCGGCTGATCGGCGTTTTCTGGATGCATCATAATGCCCAGTATGTAAAGCAGCTCTTCAGCAGTACCTGCACCGCCAGGGAAAATGATGATGCCATGACCCATGCGGACAAACGCTTCTAAGCGTTTCTCGATATCAGGCATGATCACCAACTCATTGACGATCGGGTTTGGCGGCTCGGCGGCTATAATGGAAGGCTCGGTTAAGCCCAAATAACGTTGGGCACTGTAGCGCTGCTTGGCATGGCCAATAGCGGCGCCTTTCATTGGCCCTTCCATCGCGCCTGGCCCACAGCCAGTACAAATGTTCAACTCACGTAGGCCAAGCTCGTTACCCACTTCTCGCGTGTATTGGTACTCAACAGGGTTGATGGAGTGACCACCCCAACACACCACAAGATTTGGCTCAATACCGGGAATTAAAGCACCAGCATTACGTAAAATACCAAATACAAGGTTAGTAATGTGGGTGGCATTCGTGAGGTTAAGGCGTTGGTTGTCCGCAAGATGCATGTTGACGTAAACAATATCGCGCAGCACAGAGAAAAGGTGCTCTTGGATACCTTTGATGATTTCGCCATCGACAAAAGCGTGCTCCGGTGGATTGGTGAGCTCTAACTTAATGCCACGCTCACGGCGCACGACGTTGACATCAAAAGATTGATATTTGTCGAGCAGCTCTTTGGAGTTATCCGTGTGGCTACCTGAGTTCAACACCGCTAACGTACAGTTGCGGTAGAGTTGGTAAAGCTCACTAGAGGCGGTTTTTTTCAGACGCTCAACTTCAAGTTGAGAGAGCAGATCCATACTTCCTGCTGGGCTGATATGAGTAATCATATGGCCTCCTTGCTTAGCATTGTTATTAAGGGACAGAAATCTGCTGGGAAAAATGATTATTGTTATAGAACCAGATTAGGAGAAGCAGATTCTGTTTGTTGCCTAGAGTGAATCTCGGCAAAACACGTCATGAATGTAGTTAGCTTAGCAAAGTATGTGCAAAAAGAAATGTGATAACTAATTGAAAAAACTATAACTGATGGTGAAATTTTGTCTGAGCGGTTAATAAATAGCCACTTATTAACGCCATTCTAGCTGTTTTTTTCCACGTCGTTTGCATTCGTTGAGCATGATGCCGAGGCGATCCACCACGTATTCCGGATTATCTGACTCTTTAAAAGCCACGGAAGCGGCGCTGAGCGTGATGGTGATTTGTTGTTCACGGAATTTGAACGGTAGTTTGCTGACTTCAGTTTGAATGTGCTTAATCAGCTCGAGTGTGTACTCTTCGCTTTGCTCTGGAATGAGTAAGATAAACTCTTCGCCACTAAAGCGTGCCACGGTATCTGTGTCGGCAGCCGCTTTACGAATGGTTCGCGCGATGATCTTCAGTGCTTTGTCGCCAGCAGAGTAGCCATAGCTATCGTTGATGGCTTTAAAACCATCAATGTCGAGCAGCACCACACGGAGATTGTGTTGTGCTCGGATCCAGCGACGATATTCAAGTTCAAGACGATCGTTAAAAGCGGTGCGGTTATACACCTTAGTGAGAGGGTCAAGCAGCATGCGCTGCGCCTGATCTTCTAGGCGTTTACGATAGTCTTGGGTAATTTCAAACACCGCTTCAAGTTGATTTTTGTTGTATTGCAGTCTTTCTTGTAGCGCTTGCTCTTTCTCTTCCGCCAGTTGCAAACGTTGAGACAACGAGGCCATTTGCGCTAGCAAGGGGGAAATGTTGTTTTTGAGCTGTTCGAGTTCGGTCGCATTGTCCAACGAAGCCTGGCTTTTCGCCACCAATCCTTCTAACTCTCGATTGAGCTGTTGGCGATGTTCAAAATACGTTTGGCTTTGGTCAACGTTAACGTGAGAGGTTTTTAAGTTGGCTGCGAGTGAGCCATTAAGCTGTTCTAGGAAATGCTCGGATGATTTTCTTTCAAACTTCGTCCCTTCAATCACCAGTTTGAGCACTTGAAGAGTGAGCTCTAGTAGTGATTCGGTGGAGACACCCAACAACAGCTTAGTGCGGATATCCAATAACAAGTCGCCCGATTCGCCTTCAAAATCCAGTTCCGTGATCACGTGTTGCAGCTCTGCGGAGAGGCAGTCTAGCTGTGAGCGATCGGGGGTATCACTGAGTTCATTAAAGTTGATTCGAGAGTTGGAGGTGATGATCTTCAGCGCACGTTCGTAAATATTGAGCAGGCGCACTGCTTGATCAACATTGCGCGCTTTATTGACGTCATTGAACGTCATTAAACTGCGCAATTCGCGTTTTAGTTGTGGGGGAAGCCCAGCGACACGCTGTAAAGTCTCACCGCTGTGCTTAATCTGTTCGTCGAGAAAACCGCTCTGTTTATCCATAGCCACTGCTTGTTGTCTGAGCATTCTTTCTAACACGGCAAGGCGTGGAATAAGAGTGCTTACATCTTTTTGTTGTTCAAGTTCTTGCTGAACCGCCTTCAAATGCTGCGTGAGCGTCGGGTCGCCCCCCTGGCATGCTGCGCTCAGGGAAGTAACAATGCGCTTTAGAACTTGTTGTTCACGCTTAAATTTGAGTGACGAGTCGCGATGTGTCAATCGAAGTTGGTCTAATTGACAACTTAACTGATGCAGCTGCGATTGAATATCGGATTCCAGAATGCCCATTAAGAACTACAACACGGTCCATGTACGACTAAAGAATGAGTTCGATAATAACAAAAAACATTATAGCGTCATCTCTCTTAAGGTTTGATCGCTTGAGAATTATTCACTTTTTAATAATTTTTTGAGGTTGTCCTCATTCTGATACGACGAGTGTATCTTTATTAAGCCTTGATGGATGGCCTGCTGGCAGGCATTTCTTATGTGACCAGTTGCAAGGCTTGCTGCTGGGGCATTCTCTATGGCTTTAAGATAAACGTAATGGCTGCACTTGTCTGTCAAACTGACTTCACGAGCTAGATGAGTTGCGAGCAACAGCAAATCAAGCAGCTCTTGATCGTTGATCGCCGTGTAGGCGCGCGGTAAGAATGGGTAATCGGCCATGCCCATTCGAACGGTTCGGTTGACCGCATGCTCAGCGGCAAACTCATCTACCCACGCTTGCACTTTACTAAAGACGGCCTCTGCCGAGTAATCGCGTTCGGCATTGGGCTCGATGTAAAGCAAATTGGCATCCGAAAAGTGGTAGAGACGTGCTGGTTTTTGGATTTTCTCACTCATGAACACCCCAAAAGCGCGCTCGAGTTCTAGGCCTGCTTTATAGCCGTGTTGCACGTACATGCTGCGCAAAAATGGCAAATCAATCATCACAAAGCGTAAGCGATCGTTGAGCGGCTCGTGGATAAGTTCACCCAGTTGCCATTGTTCAAACGTTTCATTGGCTTTGCGCAATGAATTTGAGAGTTTCACGTTCAACATGCGCAGATTACGCAGCTTTGAGCGTGAGTGGGTGTACAGATCGCTCGTAAGCTGCTCGATTTGCGTCGACTGCCGTTGCAGTAATACGCCGCGTCTCATAAGTAATAAGAAAAGCACGAGAGAGAGCAAGAATAGCGCAAAGGCGATTTTCTGGAATTTGGCGTGTTCTACCGTCACTTTTTCGAGTTGTTGTGCTTGGCCAATGTAGTGAATGCTCTGTTCGGCAAATTCTTTTTGCTGGCGAAAGGCATCTTCACTGATTTGATTCAGTTCTTTTTGTTCAATACTGACCAAATTATTGTAGCGGCGCAGATTTTGTAGTGATAACGCGTATTGTGCTGATTGCTCGTAACCCAAAGAGAGCAGTTGGTAAGCGTTCTGCTTGACGCTCAGTTGTTCTTCTGGCTGCGCGTTGGCAATTTCCAACGCTTTGTTGGCGTTGTTGATCACCGCTTGGCTGTCATTTTGGTAAAACGCCAATCCTGCTTTCATTAACGCCGCTTTGGCTTTTAACTCGGGAATATCGGAAAACTCGAGAACATCTTCGGCGCGCTCTAGGTATTGCTCTGCCAGCGGGTAGTTATAGAGTTGCAGATAGGTGGCGGCAAGGTTCAAACGAATGCTGATCACCTGCTTGATGTTTCGAGCCGAGCTGTCATGGTCGAGCACATTGAAATAGTGCACTAACGCTAAGTTGTACTTGCCTTGGCGGAAGTAGATATCGCCCATTTGCTCCATTACTTGGGCAAGGATAGGGGAGTTGGGGTAGCTGTCGTAAAAGTCGGCGGCTTGCGATAAGTATTCGAGGGCTTTGTCGAGTACGCGTCGCTCTTCAAACAGTTGTGCCAAAAGGCGGTTCACTTTGGCCAGCCGAGCACTCTTATTGCCTTCCACCGCTTGCCAATAACCAAACAGCAGTTCAGACAGCGCCAAGTTGTACTTTTGATGGCTCAGATAAAACTCACCCACCGCGATGTGGTAGTCGATAATGATGTTCTCTGAGCGGGTGTTTTTGATCAGCTCTTTCGCCTGCGTATAATATTGCTCAGCTTGTTGCAACGCATTCTGCTGGGAAGCGAGCAGGGCTTGTTGCATCAGCAAACGGTATTTCACACTGTCGCTCATTTGCAACGAGTTAGTGGCCTGATCCAACTGTTCACTAATCTGTTTGAGCGCTTGCTCTGCCGTCGCGTAGTCCTTGCTATATTGCCACTCTAACTGGGTACGCATCAGTTTGACATCCATCTCAAGATAAGGGAGATGGAAGGTTTTGCTCAGTTGTTGCGCCGTCTCTAGCTGCATGAGAGCGGAACGTTGATTGCCAAGGGCAAACTCCGCTTGCGCGAGGATTTTGTATGCTTCAACGCTGCCGCTAGGGGTGCGCAAAGTGCGATCGGCGTCTTCACGAGAAATCGCCGACGGACTTTTTTCTTGATTGTCAGTCAATTCGCGTTGGGTCAGGTAATTCTGCACGATTTTTTTTGCTTGGTCGGGTTCAATTTCCACTAATTGCTCAGCCTCAGTGAGCAGCACTGAGGAGAGCGGATTCGCTTGCACTTGCATGCAAACCAGCAAAAATAAAACTGCGAAAAACCGTTGCCAACGCATAGTGAATTCCTTTTTGACAGGCGTGTTACTGACGAGCCATTCGATGATTATGATCTGGCTTCGCTTGCTCGGTTGAACGGTATGGATTGATGTCTAATCCACCGCGACGAGTATAACGAGCAAACACCGTCAGTTTTTCTGGCTGACAATATTTCATGAGGTCGGTGAAAATGCGTTCTACGCACTGTTCATGGAACTCATTGTGTTCGCGGAATGACACAAGGTAGCGCAACAGTTTTTCGCGATCAATCTTGTGGCCTTGGTAGCGAATTTCGACGCTGCCCCAGTCCGGTTGATTGGTGATCAAGCAGTTCGATTTGAGCAGATGGCTGTGCAAGGTTTCTGTCACCCACTCTTCGCCCGCAGCGCCTTCGAGCAAGCGGTCATCAAAATCGTAACTGGATATGTCGATGTCTTGTTCGTCGATGCATTCCCCTTCCATCGTCACGATAGGTTGCTGGGTGTAATGAGTGACCGAGTTCACCGCCACTTCCACCGCTTCGCCTGCGCAATGAGAAAGATCGGTAATCAAGCGTTGACGAACTTCTTCCCAGCTATCAAAACGGGTTTGGTTGTAGCTGTTGAGGTAGAGTTTGAATGACTTTGATTCAATCAGGTTGGCGCTGGTGGCTGGGATATACACTTCACCGACCGCGACCTGAGGCAACCCTTTGTTGTTGAGCCAAGAGAGCTCATATAACGTCCAGATGTCGTGGCCAATAAATGGCAGCTCGTCACCCAACTGAAGATCGTCACGGTTGAGGCTACGTGGTACAGGCTGTAGCAAGCTAGGATCGTATTGGTTGGCGTAGTCGGTTTTCTTACCCAGCGTTAGGCCAGCAAGCTCTTTCGCGTCTGAATATTTGCTCATACTTTGCGGTCATTTTCGATTAGAATGGCGGGAATTTTACTGAATCCATCGTTTAAAAGCCATCTTGTTGGCTCACAAGGTATAGAAGGAGTTATTCATGCCATCTCCAGTTTCACTGGCACTTGCTGACTTTAGTCAACGTTTTCAAACAGCGTGGCAAGCACAGCACAACGCATTGCCTAGCAGTGAAGAGTTGGCGGATTTGCCTTCTCCTTGCGTGGTGGAGTCAAAAGGAGATGAAGTGCTCTGGCGCCCAGTGAGCTTGTCTGCGCCTGCGGACTTCGCCAATGTTGAGAAGGCGATTGAGTTAACACTGCATGACGACATCAAGGCCTTTTATGGCAGCCAATTGAGTGCCGATATGGCGGCCACGTGGGATGACAATGAGCTCACGCTTTTGCAAGTGTGGAATGACGATGATTTTACTCGCCTGCAGGAGAACATTTTGGGTCATTTAGTGACGCAACGACGTCTAAAACTCAAACCTACGGTGTTTATTGCCGCAACCGATGCTGAGTTAGATGTGCTGTCGATTTGCAATATCACCGGGAATGTTGTGTTGGAGCGATTGGGCACTTCTCAGCGAGATGTCTTGGCGGAAAACGTCACCGAGTTTCTTACCAAACTCCAACCAATGGTGTAACCAATGTACGTAGTTGAATTGCAGTTTGAGTGTTTCGATAACACCACCATTAGCGCGGTCGATAAAGCGATCAATGGTTTGATGGACGCATTGCGTTACAACGGCCAAGTGTTAGGCCGAGAGTTTCCTATCGTGATGGGCGATGGTGAGTTCTTTGTTCGTGCGGTTTGCCCTGAAAAAGAGAGCTTACACCCGCGTTATCATTCCGACTATGTGCGCGTTTGTTTCAATCGACTTTCAGAGGCGGCGTTACTTGCGCCCAAAATGCGCTTGCTGGGGCGAGACATCAACTCTGAAGAAGCGGCTGAAGAAGAGACACCAAGTTGGCAAGTGTTATACACCACTTATGTGCACACCTGCTCGCCGCTGAGAAGTGGTGAAACTTTGCTACCGATCCCTTTGTATCGCAATGGCCCGACGTTAAATGGCGATCACAAAGCGGTGATTAAGTGGCAAACCGAATGGCAAGCGTGCGATGAACTGCAGATGGCCGGAGCGTGTCGTGCCGAGCATGCCGCACTGCATGAGATGTGCGATGTGGACAGTGTCTTGTTCAAGCGAGGCTGGGATATTCGTGGTCGTATTGAATACATCACGAAAGTGCCGACCTACTATTACCAATACCGTGTTGGCGGCCATTCGCTAGCCGAAGAGCAAGCGCGAAAATGCCCCAAATGTGGTGGTGAATGGTTACTCGATGAGCCGCTGCACGATATCTTCTATTTCAAATGTGATGACTGCCGTATCGTCTCAAACATCTCTTGGGATCATTTGAAATAGCAAATGGAATCTCAATATGAAAAAGGGTTGGCGCTTTCACGCCAACCCTTTTTTTGTTTTGAACTTCGACTTTTTCTATCGAAATTACCAGCCCTTTACTACGCCGCCTTTGAAGATTTCTTTTGCTGCCGTGTAGACTTCTTCAGTTTGGTACGCTTTAACAAAGTTCTGTACATTTTCGTTTTGAACGTTGTCTTGGCGAGCCACAATCAGGTTCACGTATGGAGATTCTTTGTCTTCAACAAATACGCCATCTTTTTCTGGAGTTAGGTTGATAGAACTCGCGTAAGTGGTGTTGATCACCGATAGCGCCACATCGTCAAGAGAGCGAGGCAGTTGCGCTGCGTCTAATTCAACGATGGTGATGTTCTTTGGATTCTCAACGATGTCACGAACGGTCGCGAGTAGACCCACTTCTGGACGTAGTTTGATCAAACCTTGTTGCTCAAGAAGCAGCAGAGAACGGCCAAGGTTGGTTGGATCGTTTGGTACCGCAATACGCACGCCGTCAGCCAACTCTTCAACCGATTTCACTTGTTTTGAGTAGCCCGCGATAGGGTAAACAAAAGTGTTGCCAGCGATGGTCAGTTTGTAGCCACGGTCTTCCACTTGACGATCTAGGTATGGTTTGTGTTGGAACGCGTTGATATCGATAGAACCGTCATCCAATGCCGCGTTTGGTGTCACGTAGTCAGTGAAAGTGACCAATTCCACGTCAAGGCCGTATTTTTCTTTGGCTACTTTCGCTGCAACTTCCGCAACTTGTGCTTCGGCACCCGCCATAACGCCAACTTTTACTTTGCTCGTGTCAACGGCTTTTTCGCCACAACCTGCTAATACCAATGTTGAGGCTGCGGCAATAATGGTCAGTAAACCTTTGAGGCTAAATTTCATAGTAAATCTCCTTATAATTTTGAATCTTTCAATGCTTATCTGTGGTCTACACGGCGTACGATGGCGTCACCGATAGACTGAATAATTTGTACCAACACAATCAACATCACCACAGTGACCGCCATGATAGTGACATCGTAGCGGTGGAAACCGTAGCGAATCGCCACGTCACCAAGACCGCCACCACCAACGGTGCCCGCCATGGCAGAGTAGCTCACCAAGGTTACCAACGTAATGGTGACGGAGTTAACAATGGTCGGCAATGCTTCAGGAAGCAGTACTTTAGTGATGATTTGTAGTGGTGTTGCGCCCATCGACTGCGCGGCTTCAATCAGCCCAGTCGGAACTTCCAACAGTGCTCCTTCAATGAGGCGTGCAACAAATGGGATAGCACCAATGGTGAGCGGAACAATCGCCGCTGTCGTGCCGATGAACGTGCCGACTAACAGTTTGGTGACGGGAATGATCGCCACCATCAAGACCAAAAATGGCACAGAGCGGCCAATATTGACAATGGCACCAAGTACGCTGTTGAATTTGGTGTTTTCAAGCAAACCACCTTTTTTGGTGGTGTGCAGAATTACGCCCAAAGGAATACCAATCGCAAAACCAACGACGCCGGCAACCGCAACCATATAAAGCGTTTGCCAAGTTGCGCCCAGCAGCAGGTCAGTGTTTAAACTTAGCCATTGAGATAGGTCATTAAAGGACATAACCCAGAACCTCCACTTTTACGTTGTTCTCGCGCAGGTATTCAATCGCTGCGTTATCGTCTTCTTCGTTACCAAACAGCTCTGCGACCATCATGCCAAACTTCACACCGCCGGCGTAGTCGAGATCGGAACTGAGAATGCTGATGTCGATGTTGTATTTACGAGAAATCTGCGACACCAAAGGTGCGTCAACCGTCGCACCGGTAAATTCCAAACGCACTAGAGGATAGCTGCCTTCAACACGCGTTGCTTGCAAGCGTGCCTGGTAATCTTCAGGGATCGACAGATCTAAGGTTGAGCGAATAAAGTTATGAGCTAACTCAGTTTTTGGATGGGCAAAGATTTCTCCCACCGTACCTTTCTCGACCAACTCGCCATCACCAATGATGGCGACTTCGTGACAGATGCTTTTCACGACATCCATCTCGTGAGTAATCAACAAAATGGTGATTTTCAGCTTGCGGTTGATCTCTTTGAGCAACTCCAAAATGGATTGAGTGGTCGCAGGATCCAGCGCGCTGGTGGCTTCATCACACAGCAGTACTTTTGGATCGCTGGCCAGTGCTCGCGCAATCGCCACGCGTTGCTTTTGACCACCACTTAAGTTGGCTGGATAGCTTTCATGCTTGTCGGCCAAACCCACCAACTTGAGCAGCTCCGTTACTTTGCTTTGGATTTGCTCTTTATCTTTTCCGGCTAACTCTAATGGCAGGGCAACGTTGTCAAACACAGTGCGAGAAGAGAGCAAGTTGAAGTGCTGGAAAATCATACCGATATTGCGGCGAGTTTCGCTAAGTTGCTTTTTACTCAGTTGCGTTAAATCAACGCCATCCACCACAATAGAACCACTGCTTGGTGCTTCTAACATATTCACGCAGCGGATCAGCGTGCTTTTCCCTGCACCCGATGACCCGATCACACCAAAAATGGTGCCTTCTGCGATGTGTAAGTTAATGTCTTTCAAGGCATGGATTTCCTTACTGCCTTGATAGAACACTTTATTTACTTGGTTAATTTCAATCATTTCTCAACCTGTGCAGGGACAACAGAATATTATTTTGAGCTCTAGCTCACTTTTTAGATGATGCTATGGCTTTCGTGTTTTTAAGTCAATAGATATTTTTACGTCTAGACGTCTAAACGTTTGTTTGGGGCTAACGGATTTGCTATGAGTTAGGTGATATTCGTATATAGAGGGTGTTTTGACGATGTACCTCACGGCTTGGAAACTCGCAATGTAGCGCTTTTAAGGTATAATCTCGGCTTATATTCCTTTGTGACAGAGACAGATACTTTGGCAAAACCAGCTGTTTTTTTGGATCGTGATGGCGTGATTAACGTTGATCATGGTTACGTTCATGACGAGCACGACTTTGAATACATTGAAGGTGTGTTTGAGGCGACGAAGGCCCTAAAGGATATGGGGTATCTTTTGGTGTTGGTCACCAATCAGTCGGGGATTGCCCGTGGCAAATTTAGCGAAGATCGCTTCCTTTCTCTGACCCAATGGATGGATTGGAATTTCGCGGACAACGGCGTTGAATTTGACGGTATTTATTACTGTCCGCACCATGCAGAACACGGTGTGGGGGATTACAAACAAGATTGTGATTGTCGCAAACCCAAACCTGGGATGTTTATCTCAGCGCGTGATTTCCTCAAAATCGATATGGCTCGCTCGGTGATGGTGGGTGACAAAGCCGAAGATATGATGGCTGCCGAAGCGGCAGGGGTTGCAACTAAGATTTTGGTACGCACTGGTAAACCTGTCACCCCGCAGGGTGAGCAACTGGCAACGGTGGTGCTTGATAGCATCCGCGATGTGCCACTCTATGTAAAAGAACAAGTAAAAGGTCGCTAAGCGGCCTTTTTATTATTGAACGTCTTTCCTGGCCTATTATGAGCAAAAAGCTAACTATTCTCGATATTGCCCGTTTGTCTGGGGTCGGTAAATCGACCGTTTCGCGGGTGCTGACCAATGATCCCAAGGTAAAACCTGAAACCCGAGCGAAAGTAGAACAGGTGATACAAGACTCAGGTTATGTGCCTTCTAAATCTGCTCAATCGATGCGTGGTGGTAGTCAGAAGGTGGTTGGGGTGATTATCTCGCGTCTCGACTCACCCTCAGAAAATCGTGCTGTCGGTAGTATGCTTAATGTGCTGTATCAAGCAGGGTATGATGCGGTGATCATGGAGAGTCAGTTCGATCGCGAGAAGACCAACGAGCACTTAGAAGTGCTGCGTCGTCGTAATGTCGATGGCGTTATTGTGTTTGGCTTTACCGATATCGATCTACAAACCTTAGCCGGTTGGCAAGATCGAGCCGTGGTGATTGCCACGCCTGCGGAAGAGGTTTCCTCTATTAACTACGATAATCAGCGCGTGATTGAGCTGGCGTTAGAACACTTGCAATCTTTATCGCTGAGCCATATCGCTTATATTGGTGTGAATAAAGAAGATAAAACCACGGGCTGGTCGCGTTTAAATGCCTACTTGTCGTGGTGCCAAAAACACGGTGTTGAGGCTCGTTATCAAACTGGCAAACTCAATCATGAGAGTGCCTATCACTTAGTTGATGGGGTGTTGGCGGACAATACTCAAGCGATTGTCTGTGCGAGCGATACCTTGGCATTGGGCGTCATCAAACGACTTCAAGAACTGGGACGCGAAGACGTTTGTGTCACAGGCGTGGGCGGCAATGAGTTGCTCTCTTTTCTTTTTCCAAAGGTGTTCAGTGTCGATCCCGGTTACAAGCAAGCGGGAGAAAAGGCCGCTAAGATGCTGATTTCTCAAATGAATGGTGAGGAAACTATCTCACACATCACTCAAGCACCGATCCAACACTAACCCTTTCATTTTTCTTGTGTTTCCGATCTAGACTGTGATCACTTTCAATTAATGGGACTGTTCCCATTTTGTTTATTTATAAAAGCTGGCAATATTAAATTAAGGAATGGGAATGTTCCCATTGTCTAAAAACTATAATTGAGTAGATCAGAATAGGGTGGACAGAGTTATGAGTAAGATAGCGCGCAAGGACGTCGAACGTCTCATCGAGCTTATCGGAGGAAATGACAACATCGCCAGTGTCAGCCACTGTTTGACACGCCTTCGCTTTGTGTTGAACGACACGTCGGCCGCCGATGTTAAGCAAATCGAAACATTGCCGATGGTTAAAGGATGCTTTACCAACGCGGGTCAATTTCAAGTGGTGATTGGCACGGAAGTTGATGCTGTCTATAAAGTGTTGCTCGAGGTTTCAGGTCAATCGGAAGCGAGCAAAGACGATGCGAAATTGGCGGCTCGTCAAAACATGAATATCATTGAGCGTGGAATCTCCCATCTTGCTGAAATTTTTGTCCCTCTGCTCCCTGCGATCATCACTGGTGGTTTAATCCTTGGCTTCCGTAATGTAATTGGTGACATCAAGATGTTTGATGGCCAGACATTGACGGAGATTAGCCAGTTTTGGGCAACGGTTCACTCCTTTTTATGGTTGATTGGCGAAGCGATTTTCTTCTTCCTACCGGTAGGGGTTTGTTGGTCTACCGTGAAGAAACTTGGCGGAACACCGATTCTGGGCATTACGCTCGGTGTCACACTGGTTTCACCGCAGCTCATGAACGCCTACTTAATTGGTAAACAAGCCCCAGAAGTGTGGGACTTTGGCCTGTTTGTGATTGAAAAGGTCGGCTATCAAGCGCAGGTGATCCCAGCTATGTTGGCTGGTGTCGCGTTGGCTTTCATTGAAACCAACTTAAAGCGCATCGTCCCTTCTTACCTCTACCTCGTGGTGGTGCCGTTTGTCTCGATCATCCTATCCGTTATTCTTGCCCATTCTTTGATTGGTCCGTTTGGCCGTGTTCTGGGTGATGGCGTGGCATTTGCGGCAAAAGCGGCCATGACGGGCGATTTTGCAGTGTTAGGGTCGATGATCTTTGGCTTCTTGTACGCACCACTTGTGATCACCGGTATTCACCATACAACCAACGCCGTGGATTTGCAGTTGATGCAAGAGATGGGGGGGACGCCAATTTGGCCGTTGATTGCGTTGTCAAATATCGCGCAGGCGTCTGCCGTTGTTGGCATCATCATTATCAGTAAAAAACATGGCGAGCGTGACATCTCTGTGCCAGCTGCGATTTCAGCCTATTTAGGTGTGACTGAGCCAGCCATGTACGGCATCAACCTCAAGTACAAGTTCCCTATGTTAAGCGCGATGATTGGTAGTGCTGTAGCGGCCGCAATTTGTGGTAGTGCTGGTGTGATGGCAAATGGTATCGGGGTGGGTGGCCTACCTGGCATTCTCTCAATTCAACCACAATTTTGGGGTGTTTACGCACTGGCGATGCTAACCGCTATTGTGCTGCCAGCAGCCCTCACTTTGGTGTTTTACAAGCGAGCAGAAGCCAAAGGCGAGCTCGAACCGGTAAACGCATAATTTCATCGATTTGGAGTGGCGAATGGCCACTCCGCTTTGTTTCTCTTCGGTAAGTGAGTCTTTACCATGACAACACGCAACACAGATGCCCATTGGTGGAAAACCGCCACTATTTATCAAATTTACCCAAAAAGCTTTTGCGACAGTGGGGCAAAGGGGACGGGAGATATCCAAGGCATCATCTCTAAGTTGGAATACTTGAAGCATCTCGGTATTGATGCAATCTGGCTGACGCCGGTTTACCAATCGCCGATGGTCGATAATGGATACGACATTTCGGATTACTACCAAATTAACCCTCAGTTTGGCACGATGGCGGATTTTGATGAGTTGCTCGAGAAAGCGCATCAGCTCGGAATCCGTCTTATCATGGACATTGTGGTGAACCACACCTCGACCGAGCACGCTTGGTTTCAATCGGCATTGGGTAACAAAAACAGTCCATATCGGGATTACTACATCTGGAAAGACCCGGTCGAAGGAAAGGAGCCGAATAATTGGCAGTCTAAGTTTGGCGGCAGCGCTTGGGCTCTGGATGAACAAACCGGCCAATATTATCTGCACCTTTTTGCCAAAGAGCAGGCCGATCTCAATTGGGAAAATCCTACGGTTCGTGAGGAAGTGAAAAACGTTATTCGTTTTTGGGCGGAAAAAGGCGTTGACGGATTTCGTCTGGACGTCATCAATCTGATTTCGAAGCAACAAGATTTTTGCAATGATGAGATTGGCGACGGGCGTCGTTTTTATACCGATGGACCGCGTGTACACGACTATCTCCAAGAGATCAGTCAAGCTGTTTTCCAAAAGTATGGCAGTGTGACCGTAGGTGAGATGTCGTCGACAACCTTAGAGCATTGTCAGCAGTACTCCTCTCTTGATGGCAAAGAACTTTCCATGGTGTTCAATTTTCATCACCTGAAAGTGGATTATCCAAAGGGTGAAAAATGGACCAGGGCACCATTTGATTTTCTACAACTCAAACAGATCTTTAATCATTGGCAAACGGGCCTGAATGGCAAAGGTTGGGGAGCGCTCTTTTGGTGTAACCATGATCAGCCACGTGTCGTGAGCCGTTTGGGTAACGATCAAGCGTATCGGGTTGAATCTGCAAAGATGTTGGCAGCCTCGGTTCATATGATGCAAGGCACGCCTTATGTTTATCAAGGCGAAGAAATTGGCATGACCAACCCAAGGTATACCGAGATTGAACAGTATCGTGATGTTGAAAGCACCAACATGTATCAGATCATGGTTGAGCAGCAGGGAGTTGACCATAACGAGATGATGGCGATTTTGGCACAAAAGTCTCGTGATAATTCACGCACCCCAATGCAATGGTCAGATGAAAAACACGCAGGATTTACACAAGGAGAACCGTGGTTAGCGGTGGCGAGTAACTACTCGAAGATCAACGCGGAAGCGGCTGTGGCGGATCTCAATTCTGTGTTCTATTTCTATAAACGATTGATTGAACTACGTAAAGAAGTGCCAGTGATCACCCAAGGTGATTATCAAGACTTATTACCCGAGCATCAGAGTGTGTTTGCCTATGCGCGGACCAGTTCGGCTCAGCAACTGGTGTGCATCAATAACTACTACGGGGAAGAGGTGGAGTGTGTATTGCCATTGGGTCTCGACATGCGTAAAGCGAAATGTTTGCTGTCTAATTACCAAAATCGACCGAGTGCCATGGCTTCACATCACCAAGTACTCAAACCTTACGAGACTCGTATTCTCTTGATTGAACGTTAAGTTTGTTGTTCGTTGTAAAGAACGCTAATGGCACGCCCCTAATACGTTCAAAGGCTTTGGAAGTTCCAAAGCCTTTTTTTGTTACATGGGAGAAACAGGTTATTGATAACGAACCGAGTATCGATGCGGCTTATGATTCATTGCGAGTACTAAATTCAACGCAAAAGCGCCGAGAATCGACAGTGCGATCGTGGTCGGGCTGACAAAGAAAAAGGAAGCAAATAGGATGGTTGCATCAATTGCCATCTGCGATTTCCCCACTGAAACACCAAATTTATCTTGGATGTAGAGGCAAAGCACGTTAAAGCCCCCCAAACTGGAGCGATGACGAAATAGGATAAGCATTCCTAGGCCCATTAACAGCCCACCCGCAATCGCGCAGTAAACTTCATTGATATGCTCAACAGAGATTACTAAATATAGGTTATCGGCAAAAATTGAGACTAAACCACCAGAAATGGCACTATTAAAAGCAAAGCGACGCCCATAGCGTTTCCAAGCCAATAAATAGAAAGGGCAGTTCGCCAAAAAATACAACATTCCAAAAGTGAATGGAGTAAACTGAGTGACTAACAGAGCAAGCCCAGTTGTCCCGCCTGTCAGTAGATTGGCTGATTGCAGAAAAAAGACGCCTTGGGCGACGAGAAAGGTGCCGGTTAATATGGCGATCCAGTCTTCTCTACGTGAGTGTTTTTCCATCAGTGGTTAAATTTCATTTGCGATTGAGGGCGTGCATAGTAGTAAAAAGCTGATCTTTTTGGTAGCTAGCGGGCTAAAATTAGGGTAAACCTATGTAATTGTTGTTTTACAGGGTGTGAAACGCAAAATTGACACTTTAGATTGCATTTTCGCTTAAGGACAAAGCCAAGATGAAATCTTTCACATGTCATCATGAAGAAACTGCATAGAGAAAAATGAATTTTCTCTTTATGACCTGGATCAAATTATGTAGAATGCGCGCCATTATGGTGACGAAAACGTTTGCGTTGGGTCATTAACCAGTTTTTTTGCAACTTTCAGTCAAATCTGAGTCAGGAGATACAGATGCTTAAGCGTGATATGAATATCGCTGATTACGATGCGGAGCTATTCGCAGCTATCCAGGAAGAAACTCTTCGCCAGGAAGAACACATCGAGCTGATCGCTTCAGAAAACTACACAAGTCCACGTGTAATGGAAGCTCAAGGCTCTCAGCTAACCAATAAGTACGCTGAAGGCTACCCAGGCAAGCGCTACTACGGTGGTTGCGAGTACGTGGACAAAGCTGAGTCTCTAGCGATTGAGCGTGCATGTAAACTGTTTGGTTGTGAGTACGCGAACGTTCAGCCACACTCTGGCTCTCAAGCTAACAGCGCGGTTTACATGGCACTTCTTAACCCAGGCGATACAGTTCTAGGTATGAGCCTAGCGCACGGTGGTCACCTGACTCACGGTTCTCCTGTAAACTTCTCTGGTAAGCACTACAACGTCATCCCTTACGGTATCGATGAAGCTGGCCAAATTAACTACGACGAAATGGAAGCGCTAGCGCTTGAGCACAAACCTAAGATGATCATCGGTGGTTTCTCAGCGTACTCTCAAATCGTTGATTGGAAGCGCATGCGTGAAATCGCAGACAAAGTTGACGCTTACCTATTCGTCGATATGGCGCACGTTGCGGGTCTTATCGCAGCAGGTGAATACCCAACACCTGTGCCACACGCGCACGTAGTAACGACAACGACGCACAAAACGCTAGCAGGTCCACGTGGTGGTCTTATCCTGTCTAACGCTGGCGAAGACATGTACAAGAAACTGAACTCGGCCGTTTTCCCTGGCGGTCAAGGCGGTCCTCTAATGCACGTTATCGCGGGTAAAGCAGTAGCGTTCAAAGAAGCGATGGAACCTGAGTTTAAAGCTTACCAAGCGCGCGTAGTGAAAAACGCAAAAGCGATGGTGGCTCAGTTCCAAGAGCGTGGTTACAAAATCGTATCTAATGGTACAGAAAACCACCTGTTCCTTGTTGACCTAATCGACAAAGACATTACAGGTAAAGATGCTGACGCAGCACTAGGCGCAGCAAACATCACGGTAAATAAGAACTCAGTACCAAACGACCCTCGTAGTCCGTTTGTGACTTCGGGTATCCGTGTTGGTACGCCAGCGATCACTCGCCGTGGCTTCACTGAAGAAGACGCGAAAGAGCTAGCAAACTGGATGTGTGACGTACTAGACAACATCGGCAATGAAGCGGTTATCGAAGCAACGAAACAGAAAGTACTAGAAATCTGTAAGCGTCTACCTGTTTACGCATAAGATTTTGGCTACTTGAACATCAAAAAGGCTTCCGGATGGAAGCCTTTTTCATTCGTACATTTCTTAGTTAAAACAGTAAAAGGAACAAGAAAAGTCACCATTCAACCAAGAGCGTTGGCGTAGCGACAGCCATTACTTGTCTTTAGAAATGCTTAATAGCGAACCTGACTTACATTGGAACGAGTAGTAGCTATTGGTTTCGCTAAACTTACCTAAGCCTTCACCATCACAGTAATCGATATTGATATCACGCATTACATTCAGTGTCTCTTCACTGTTTAGCGCAAACTTCGCACCATCAGCGCATACGATGCGGACGCGTCCGTCTTTACTGACTGAGTAAAGTTTCACTTCGGTATTGCATAGCTCAAAGGAGGCTTCGCGGTAGTTATCTTGTGCGGTGTTTTGTTGGGCGCAACCTGCCAAAAGAGCTGAGGCGAATAGGGCGATAAAACCTAATTTGTTCATCTAATCAATCCTACTTTTTTGAAAATTTAGAATGCCATACGCAATGCGATGGATATGCGTTTGCATCAAGCCTATAGAATTGACCAATAGATGACAAGCAATTCATGTCGTGAAGGCTGGATAGACAAAGATTTAAGACAAATAAAAAGCTGGTTATCAATACCAGCTTTTTATTTTTCGAGGCAATCAGTGCTTTGGCTTATTTGACTTCTAAGCCTTGCGCCTGCATATCGGCATGATAAGACGAACGTACAAATGGACCACAAGCGGCATGAGTAAAACCAAGTTCCAGAGCAATCTCTTTAAGTTCATCAAATTCTGCTGGTGGAACGTAACGCTCTACCGGAAGATGGTGGCGACTTGGAGCAAGGTATTGACCGAGTGTCAGCATGGTCACACCATGAGCACGAAGATCTTTGAGCACTTCAACGATCTCTTCTTTGGTTTCACCTAAACCCATCATGAGTCCCGATTTGGTTGGAACATCAGGATGTTGCTCTTTGAACTTCTTCAGAAGATCCAATGACCATTGGTAGTTTGCCCCTGGGCGTACCTTACGGTACAGGCGTGGTGCCGTTTCCAAGTTGTGGTTGAACACGTCTGGCGGATTATCTTTTAGTGCATCTAGCGCCACGTCCATACGACCACGGAAGTCAGGAACCAATGTTTCGATACGAATATGTGGGCTTTGAGCGCGAATTTCACGGTTACAATCGGCAAAATGTTTTGCTCCACCGTCACGCAGATCGTCGCGGTCAACGGACGTAATCACCACGTATTTGAGTTTCATGTCGGCAATGGTTTTTGCCAGCTTCGTGGGTTCTTCTGCTTCCGGTGGAAGAGGTCGGCCATGGGCAACATCACAGAATGGGCAACGGCGAGTACAAATGGCACCTAGAATCATAAAGGTTGCCGTACCGTGGTTAAAGCACTCCGCCAAGTTTGGACAAGAAGCCTCTTCGCAAACCGAGTGCAGATTATTTTTACGCATAGCGGATTTAATATCTTGAATGCGTTGGCTATCTGCAGGCAACTTGATCTTCATCCAATCAGGCTTGCGTAGGACCTCTTTTTGCTCTGTCGGCATGTTCTTGACGGGAATCAGAGCCATTTTGTCGGCGTCACGATATTTAACGCCTTTTTCCATCTGGATTGGTTTACTCATGCTTCTCTTACTTCTGCTTCTGTGCTGAATTCAACTTGCTCATAACCAAGCAAATTTACCAGTTCTTTGACTAATTGTTGCTCAACGAGAGCGATGTCCGTGGGGCCTCCCAGTTCACTCACCTGAACCATCTCCATGCCTTGATAACCACATGGGTTGATTCTCAAGAAAGGGGAAAGGTCCATATTTACGTTGAGTGCGAGCCCGTGGAAAGAGCATCCTTTGCGGATGCGCAGACCTAACGAACATATCTTTCTACCGTCGACGTAAACGCCGGGTGCATCCGGTCTGGCTGCGGAGTCGATATTGTATGCTTTAAGCGTATTGATTACGAGGTTCTCGATAGTCGTGACGAGATCTCGCACACCCAATTTTTTGCGACGTAGGTTGATGAGGAAATAGGCCACCAGTTGACCTGGTCCATGATAAGTCACTTGCCCGCCACGATCGCTTTGCACAACAGGAATATCACCGGTATTGAGAAGGTGCTCCGCTTTACCCGCTTGGCCTTGGGTAAAAACGGGGTTGTGTTCAACCAACCACACTTCGTCCGGTGTTTCCTCGTTGCGTGTATCAGTAAATTCATGCATTGCTTGCCATACTGGCAGGTAATCTCGACGGCCAAGTCGTTTTACAACTAATTGGTTTTGCATGATATTTCCTGTTATCGCTTAGTAAAGTTTTTGCATTATAAACCTGTTCACGGTTGGGAACTATATTTGTTTCACAACTATTTAACGCATTTGGCCGTGCTTAGGTTTTTATCTGTCTGATAAATATAAAGAAAGCAGCTATAAGCTGCTTTCAAAAAAAATTTAATTTATCAAAAAATTATAGAACCATGCGTACAATGTCGATTTCGCCGAGCTCTTTGTACAGCGTTTCAACCTGCTCGATAGAGGTGGCAGTGATGTTGATAGAAACCGAGTGATAGTTACCTTTTGCACTCGGTTTTACTGCAGGGCTGTAATCTCCAGGAGCATGGCGCTGAATCACTTCCAACACTTTCTCTGGCAGTTCAGGTTTTGCGTAACCCATTACCTTGTATGTAAATGAACAAGGGAACTCAAGAAGATCTTTCAGTTTGGCATCAGAGTTGATGGTGAGCATTGAGGATAACTCCAGTTAGATATTCGGTTATGCGGGGCGCAATAGTAACGTCTGTTTTATGTGAACTCAAGTACAACAAAGCCGCCAAATTGGCGGCTTTAGGCTAACAGTCTGTTTTGAAATTAGAACAGGCTCTTAAATAGCAGTACTAGATAATCCCAAAGACGGCTGAATAGGCTGCCTTCATCTACAGACTCAAGAGCCAGTAGTGGATACTGAGCCACATCTTCACCATCGACTTGGTAGTAAAGCTTACCCACCACATCGCCTTTCTTAATCGGAGCTTGAAGTTCTTTTTCAAGTACAAAACTGGCGGTGAGGTTTTTCGCTTGACCACGAGGTAGCGTGACGTAAGTGTCTTCGTTTACACCCAATGCTAGGGTGTCTTTGTTACCCATCCAGATTTTCTCTTCGACGAAAGTTTCACCAGCTTTGTGCGGCGCAACAGTTTCGAAGAAACGGAAGCCGTAACTCAGAAGTTTCTTACTTTCTGACTTACGTGCGTTCATGTCTTTGGTGCCCATAACGACAGCGATAAGACGCATCTTACCTTCAGTAGCAGAGCTCACTAGGCTGTAACCTGCATTACTGGTGTGGCCCGTTTTGATGCCATCCACATTCATGCTTTTATCCCACAACAGACCGTTACGGTTGTACTGGGTAATGCCGTTATAGGTGAATTTTTGCTCTGAGTAGATACGGTACTCATCCGGCACATCACGGATCAACGCTTGGCCAAGGAGCGCCATGTCGTACGGCGTTGAGTATAGGTTAGCATTATCCAAACCATGTACGTTGGCAAAATGAGTGTTGGTCATGCCAATAGAACTTGCCCAAGCGTTCATCAGATCAACAAACGCATCTTCTGACCCCGCAATGTGTTCGGCCATCGCGACACAGGCATCGTTACCAGACTGAACGATAATCCCTCGGTTAAGATCTTTTACTTTTACCGTGGTGCCCACTTCGATAAACATTTTTGAAGAGTCTGGGAAGTTCTTTGCCCATGCATTCTTGCTAACCACAACGTCATCTTCAGGGCTGATGTTGCCGCGCTCTAGCTCTTGACCAATTACGTAGCTGGTCATCATTTTTGTTAGGCTGGCAGGCGAGAGTTTCGTATTCATCTCTTTTTCAGCCAGGACTTTGCCTGAATGGTAATCCATTAGAACAAAACCTTTCGCGGCGATTTGTGGCGCGTCAGGCACCACAACTGGAGCAGCAGAAACTGAGTAAGCCAGCGTTGCAGAAAGTGCAAGGGAAGAAACGAGAGTGGATTTCACAATTTTTGTTGTTTTGTTCATGGTAATTCAATTTTTTTGGTTAATTGTCCATATCTTAACAGATTCGCACTGTAAGTCAGAGCGTCTAACACTAGAAAGTGTCGTGTCAGTTGTCAACGAGTTATGGCTCGCTTTCTGATGAAGGCGCTTTCATGACCCGCCAACTTAACCTGATCCAAGATCTGTTGCGTCAGCGTAAAGTCAGTAAATGGCCCCAACATGAGACGATGCGTATCGTCGGTGCTTTCTAAGAAAGACTCTGCATTCAGGCTTTGACCAAGATCTTGTCCTAAAGTTCTCGCTCGTTCGGCAGATTTTGAACTTAATACTTGAATGAAATATTTGGGATGATTTTCCAGCGCCTTAGCATCGGTTGGTGGTTCAAAGTTCAATACTTCAATTTCCACATTGGCGGTGCCCGTTTTTAGTACATCCAGTTTGTAAGCGGCGGCGTAGCTCAGATCAATAATACGTCCTTCGTGGAAAGGACCACGATCGTTCACCCGTACAATGGTGCTTTTGCCGTTGTCTTTATTGGTCACTTTCACGTAACTGGGCAATGGCAGGGTTTTATGCGCTGCTGTCATCGAGTACATATCGTAGATTTCACCATTCGAGGTGAGATGGCCTTGGAATTTTTTACCGTACCAAGAGGCAATGCCAGACTCTTTAAACCCTTTTACATCGCGCACAATTTTGTAGTCTTGACCGCGCAAAGTGTAATCTTTGTTTCCACCTAAGCTGTATGGCTCATAACGCGGGTGGGCATCTTCGATATGCTCGACGGAAATCGGTTGGTCGGGAGCAACATCTGATTCTAGGCTATAGCGCCCCTCTGGTTTTGAGCTACAGCCCGCTAAAAGCGATGCGCCGCAAAGTAAACTGAAGATAACGATGGATTTATTCATTAATTGGCCTTTGAGAATGCTTTACGGTGAGTATGGATAGACATCAGAATACCGAAGCCCGCCATCAAGGTAACCATGGAAGTGCCGCCATAACTGATGAGTG
Organism: Vibrio sp. 03_296; assembly: GCF_002265885.1. Classification (NCBI taxonomy): domain Bacteria; kingdom Pseudomonadati; phylum Pseudomonadota; class Gammaproteobacteria; order Vibrionales; family Vibrionaceae; genus Vibrio; species Vibrio sp. 03_296. The sequence continues at coordinate 9,067 of NZ_NPKW01000029.1, read as the reverse complement.
GCAGTGGTACACCCACAACAGGCAAGATACCGCTGACCATGCCGATGTTAACAAAGATGTAAACGAAAAAGCTCAACACAATACTGCCTGCCATCATACGACCAAACGCAGTTTGTGCTTGAGACGCCAAGTAAAGCCCACGACCGATGATGAATAGGTACAGCGACAGCAGCAGTAAGAAGCCAATCATGCCCCATTCTTCGGCAATCACCGCAAAAATGAAGTCGGTATGGCGCTCAGGAAGAAACTCGAGTTGAGACTGTGTCCCTTGCAGCCAGCCCTTACCAGATATGCCACCAGAACCGATGGCGATTTTACTCTGAATAATATGATAGCCCGCACCAAGAGGATCTGACTCTGGATTAAAAAGGGTTCTTACACGCACTTTCTGATACTCGCGCATCAAGAAGAACCACAAAATTGGGACAAATGCGGCTAACGCCAACGCTGCCGCACCAATGATGCGCCAGCTGATCCCCGCTAAGAAGATAACGAAAATACCCGAGGCTGCAATCAGAATAGACGTGCCGAGGTCGGGTTGTTTGGCGATCAAAATGGTTGGAATGAACACCATCACCAATGCGATACACAAGGTTTGGAAGGTAGGGGGCAGTGGTCGTTTACCAATGAAGCGCGCCACCATTAATGGTACCGCTAGTTTAAGCAGTTCTGAGGGCTGAAAGCGGACGAAACCAAGATTCAACCAGCGTTGTGCCCCTTTTGACGCTTCACCGAAAAAGAGTACGCCAAGAAGAAGGACAACGCCGCCAACAAACATTAAAGGGGCTAATGATTCGTAGGTGCGTGGTGAAATTTGCGCTAACACGAGCATCACCACGATAGAGAGTGCCATGCGCATCGCTTGGCGATCCATCATCGCCAAACTTTGACCGCTGGCACTGTACATCACAACTAAGCCAAACCCCATTAGGACCAAAATGCCCAAAAGAAGTGGCAGGTCGATATGAAATCGCTCAAACAGAGCACGATTTTTTCCGGTTGCTGGATCGAGTTTCATCAGTGTTTGACCTCGTCACTGTCTTTATCGAGTAACACTTTATCAAAAATACGTCTTGCGACAGGGGCACCATTGGAAGAGCCGCCGCCCGCGTTTTCTAACACTATGGTGACGATGATTTTAGGATCGTCAAATGGCGCAAAGCCAGTAAAGAGAGCGTGGTCGCGTAAGTGCTCGGCCAGCTCATCGGCGTTGTATTCTTGGTCTTCTGCCAAGCCAAAAACCTGCGCTGTACCTGATTTACCTGCGGTCATGTAAGACATACCGGTGAATGAGCGTCGCGCGGTGCCTTTCTTACCGTGGTTTACCAGCCTCATGCCTTCTTTCGCTAAGTTCCAATATCTATCTGGTACGTTCTGAATCGGCGGATAAGTGACGTAATCCGACAACACTCGACTGTCGAACGCATCACCGTTCTCAATCGTCGCACGTAATAAGTGGGGTGCGGTGACATTTCCTTCGTTTACGAGCACGGAGGTGGCTTTAGCAAGTTGCATTGGTGTTGCTGTCCAGTAGCCTTGGCCAATACCAACAGGAATGGTGTCACCTTTGTACCAAGGTGTCTTATGACGAGACATTTTCCAATCTCGAGTTGGCATGTTGGCTTTGCTTTCTTCAAAGATATCGATGCCCGTGTAATCGCCAAAACCAAACATGCTCATCCAATTAGAAAGACGATCAATACCCATGTCGTAAGCGATTTGATAGAAAAAGGTATCGACCGATTCTTCAATGGATTGTACCAAGTTCACTCGACCATGACCCCAACGCAGCCAGTCACGGAATGGGCGTGTATCGGAGTTAGGTATGCGCCAATAGCCAGGATCGTTTCTGGTCGTGTTTGGTGTTACCACACCTTCTTGCAATGCAGAGACGGCGATAAAGGGTTTGACGGTCGAAGCGGGGGGGTAAATTCCCAGCGTCGAACGGTTCACTAACGGGCGGTTTTTGTCGTTGAGAAGATCACTGTAACCTTTGCCTGAAATGCCGTGGACGAACGCATTGGGGTCGTAGCTTGGGCTCGATACCATGGCCAAAATGCCATTATCTTTTGGATCCAGTACGATCGCACTGCCTCGTCTACCGTCGAGCAGCTGATGAACATAGGTTTGCAGTTTGATATCAATGTTCAACACAATGTCTTTGCCAGGTACTGGCGGAACAAATTTGAGCGTGCGGATGACCCGCCCACGGCTGTTGACCTCGACTTCTTGGTAGCCTGCCGTTCCGTGTAGCATGTCTTCGTAAAATTTCTCAATGCCAAGCTTGCCGATATCACGTGTTGCTTGATAATTGGCTTCTTTGCCTTCATCACTCAACCGTTGCATGTCTCGGTCGTTGATGCGTGATACGTAGCCAATCACATGAGTGAGAATTTCGCCATAAGGGTAGTGGCGTTTCAACGTGCCAGAAACTTCGACGCCAGGAAAACGGTATTGGTTCACGGAGAATACCGCGACTTGTTTTTCTGTGAGTTGATTGAGAATCGGGACCGATTTGAAGCGACGCGTGCGTTTTCGTTCGCGATGGAAACGTTCGATTTGTTCTGGCGTGATTTCAAACAGGGTTTGTAACTGAGCAATCGTGGCATCCATGTTTTTGACTTTTTCCGGTGTGATTTCCAAGTCAAAAACCGGTCTGTTTTCCGCTAATAACACGCCGTTGCGATCATATATCAAGCCACGATTGGGTGCGATGGGCACCACTTTAATGCGGTTGTCATTCGAGCGGGTTTTGTAATCTTGATACTGGTTGACCTGAATGTTGTATAGGTTGGTCACCAGTACGCCCATTAAGGCGACGATACCGAAAAAAGCCACAAGAGCACGATTGGCAAACAACCGTGCTTCGGCTTGGTAATCTCGTATCGTGGTTCGGCGTTTTCTCATCATTAACGCAGCGTCTCACTCATTGGGCTGAACTTATTCTCGATGATAAGGGTGATTCGTGGTGATACTCCACGCACGATATAAACTCTCGGCCATCACAATGCGCACTAACGGGTGAGGTAAGGTGAGCGCTGAAAGAGACCAACTTTGCTCAGCAGCGGCTTTGCATGCCGGTGCTAATCCTTCTGGGCCACCAATCAAGATTGAGACATCTCGACCATCCAATTTCCACGCTTCAAGCTGTTGTGCCAACTCTGGGGTATCCCATTTCTTTCCTGGAATATCGAGTGTGACAATGCGATTGCCTTTGGGAATGGCGGCCAACATCGCTTCGCCTTCTTTTTGTAAAATGCGGGCGATATCTGCGTTTTTGCCTCGTTTACCCGCCGTGATCTCAATGAGCTCTAGTGGCATATCGTGTGGGAAACGACGGCGATATTCTTGAAAACCTTCTTCAACCCACTTTGGCATTTTTGTGCCAACGGCGATCAACTGAATTTTCAAACCATTAACCCCAAAGTTTTTCGAGTTGGTACAGCTGGCGGTGTTCTTCTTGCATTACGTGTAGCATCGCATCACCCATATCCAGCACTACCCATTCGCCTTCGTTTTCACCTTCCATGCCTAATGGCTGAAGGCCTACTTTTTTTACTTCATCAGCGACGTGATCAGCAATCGATGCCACATGACGTTTCGATGTGCCAGTGCAGATGATCATATAATCTGTCACGCTGGATTTGTCTTCCACGTTCAGAATTACGATGTTTTCTGCTTTCATATCGTCGGCTTTATCAGCCAAAAAGTCTTTTAGTTCTTCGCGAAGCACGAATATTTCCTCGGTGTTGTTCTCTGTTTTACATGCGCGCGCAATATAGCACGCTTTTAACTTTTAAAAGCTAACTCTACGTCAGGGAGAGACATCTCGACGCTTAATTGCTGCAGAATTGGCCATACCGGTTGCTCATACTGGGTTTTGGCCAGAATTTCTGCCTTGGCAAGCAAGGCGAGCAGTTGTCTCAGCTTAGTGCTCTTGAGTCGAGTTAAAGCCGCAGTGTAGAGCGGTTTCTTGTTTTGCCAAATTCGGTGCTTTTCGAACACTTGCATCATAGAGCTTTGCTGCAGTTGTTGCTGCATTTGTAAAAGCAATAGCAGTTCTTTTTGCAATGAACGCAACAAAATAATCGCTTCAATGTCTTCTGCTTCAAGTTGACGCAAGATTTTTTGGCAGCGGTTGGCTTTTCCTTCCAATAGTGCGTCAATCCAGTGAAAAACAGTAAAGTGATTATGTCGGCTGAGGGATTCCTCCAAGCGAATCAAGTTGAGCTCGCCGTCTGGATAGAGCAGTGCCAGTTTCTCAAGACTTTGAGAAAGGGCAAATAGATTGCCTTCATGCCATTGCGCTAGCATTTGTATCGCTTGTTGGTCTGGTTTTAAATTCAGCTGACGGCAGCGATTTAATACAAACTGTGGCAGGCGTTGATTATCGGGTGTTAGACAACTGATCCAGTGGCCTTGCTGGCTCAATGTTTTGAACCATTTTGCGTTTTCTTGCGCTTTGGTGAGTTTGCTACCAATGACGACTAACATGATATCGGCATGCAGCATCTGAGCGACAGAAAGCAACTCGTTAGCGATGGAAGCGTTGACGCCACTTTCTGGCAGTTCAAGTTCAATCAGCTGGCGGCTGGAAAAAAGACTCAGAGCTTGGCAGCAGTCATAGACTTGATTCCAGTCTAAGCTTGCATCCACGGCAAAGCGGTGACGCTCTTCAAAACCTTGTTGAAACGCCGCTTTTTGAATAGCAGAGCGGCTTTCTTGGATCAGTAGCGGTTCGTTCCCGAAAATCAAATAGACCGGTTTGAGTTCTTTCGTCAATTGCTGAGCAAGGTTATCGGCAAAAATTCGCATAATTACTGATTACTTGAGTTGACGGTTTGTTCCTCGTACTCCGCTCGAAGGCGACCTAGTTGACGCATCATTTGGCTGGCCGCTTGGTTGCGCATTTCATCCTCGATAACTTCACGTTCCACCGATTTTGCGAGCGCTGTCAGCGGGTTATCGAGGTAGTTGCGATTGACGGTGGTTTGGAAGCTTTGAGTGCCGAGATCGGGCACGGTAACTCGGTAGCTCACGACGTAAGTCAGCTCTTTTTCAGCGGCACGGCTGTTTTGGTAAAGCGATAAAGTGCGCTCTGAGATGTTCTCGCCAATCAAATATAGGTTTGGAACTGTTTCAGCGGGAGCGACGAGATTGACTTTATTCAGAATCAATTGCGCTTTCACTGAACGAGTGAGCGGGCTGTAATCATCGTAGCTGGTAAACGAGAGTGTGCTTAGCTCTTCAGGAACGGAGTACTCACCACGTAAATGAAAACCACATGCAGACAACATGGCTGATAGAACCAAAATGGATGAGAATTTAAACACGGACGTAAAACGCATTGAGATGCTCTTCTTGATGTTCAGAAAACGGGCTACCGCGAGCCGCGCGACGATTAGACTTATCTAAAATCACTCTGTGCTAATGATTTTAGATAAGTAGGGGTAGGCAAGCTACCCCACACTTTGACCAAGATGAAGCGCGTTGGTTCGCCTCATCCGGTGGTTTTTCTCTCTTGAGATCGTGATCAGTTCGCCACGATGCTCAATAGTTTGCCTGGTACATAAATCACTTTACGGATAGTCACGCCGTCTAGGTGTTTAGAGACGTTTTCTTCGTTAAGACCGATTTCTTCAACTTGCTCTTTGGTTGCGTCTGCAGCAACGGTGATTTTACCGCGGACTTTGCCGTTTACCTGAACAACAATCAGTTTTTCGTCTTCAACCAGAGCTTTCTCATCGTAAGTTGGCCAAGATGCGTTGTCGATGTCTTGCTGGCCAAGTGCCGCCCACATTTCGAAACAGATATGCGGAGTGATTGGGTACAGCATCGCAACAACCGCTTTTAGCGCTTCGTCAAGGATCGCACGATCTTGTGCAGATTCTTGTGGCGCTTTCGCCAGCTTGTTCATCAACTCCATGACCGCAGCGATCGCGGTGTTGAACGTCTGACGACGCGCAACGTCATCGGTTACTTTGGCGATGGTTTTGTGAACGTCACGACGAAGTGCTTTTTGATCACCAGAGAGTGCTGCGGCATCGACTGCTTCTGCTGCGCCTTTTGATGTGTGCTCGTTCACTAGTTTCCAAACACGTTTTAGGAAGCGGTTAGCCCCTTCTACGCCAGACTCTTGCCACTCGAGAGTCATGTCTGCTGGAGATGCGAACATCATGAACAGACGCACCGTGTCTGCGCCGTATTTGTCGACCATCTCTTGTGGGTCGATACCGTTGTTTTTCGACTTAGACATTTTGATCATGCCTGAGTGTTCGACGCTACGGCCTTCGTTGTCGACAGCTGAAGTGATGCGACCTTTGCCATCGCGCTCAACTTTCACTTCCGTTGGTGATACCCACTCTTTGCCACCTTTATCGTTGGTGTAGTAGAAGGCATCTGCCAGTACCATGCCTTGACACAGTAGTTGCTTGAACGGTTCGTCAGACGTAACGTAGCCCGCATCACGCAGCAGTTTGTGGAAGAAGCGAGAGTACAGTAGGTGCATACACGCGTGCTCAATACCGCCGATGTATTGGTCTACCGGTAGCCAGTAGTTGGCTTTTTCTGGATCTAGGATGTCGTCAGCTTGTGGTGAACAGTAACGTGCGTAGTACCAAGAAGACTCCATGAACGTATCGAAGGTGTCAGTCTCACGTAGAGCAGGTTCGCCGTTGAAGGTTGTCTTCGCCCACTCTTTGTCGGCTTTGATTGGGCTCGTTACGCCGTCCATGACCACGTCTTCTGGAAGAATCACGGGTAGTTGGTCTGCGGGTACAGGGTGAACTTCACCGTCTTCAGTGGTGACCATTGGGATTGGAGCCCCCCAGTAACGTTGACGAGAGACACCCCAGTCACGTAGACGGAAGTTAACGGTCTTAGTGCCTTTGCCTTCTGCTTCTAGCTTGGCTGCGATGGCATCGAACGCCGCTTGGAATTCTAGGCCATCGAACTCACCTGAATCGAACAGCACGCCTTTCTCTGTGTAGGCCGCTTCAGAGATGTCTAGCTCGCTGCCATCAATTGGCTTGATTACCGGAATGATATCTAGGCCGTACTTAGTGGCGAACTCGAAGTCACGTTGGTCGTGTGCCGGTACTGCCATGACAGCGCCTGTGCCGTAATCCATCAATACGAAGTTAGCGACGTACACTGGCACTTCACGGCCGTTTAATGGATGAATAGCAGTAAGGCCCGTCGCCATACCTTTCTTCTCCATGGTCGCAAGTTCAGCTTCAGCGACTTTGGTGTTCTTACATTCTTCGATGAACGCAGCCAGCTCAGGGTTGCTCTCAGCCGCAATTTTCGCTAGAGGGTGACCTGCTGCGATACCGACATAAGTCACACCCATGAGTGTGTCTGGACGAGTGGTGTACACTTCTAGGTCTTGTTGACCTTTTACTTCAAACTTGAGTTCCACACCTTCAGAACGACCAATCCAGTTGCGTTGCATGGTTTTCACCATTTCTGGCCAACCTTCAAGCTTGTCTAGATCGTCAAGCAGTTCTTGAGCGTATTCTGTGATTTTGATGAACCACTGAGGAATCTCTTTTTGCTCTACAGGTGTGTCACAACGCCAGCAGCAGCCGTCTTCAACCTGTTCGTTTGCAAGAACAGTTTGATCGTTTGGACACCAGTTAACAGAAGAGGTCTTCTTGTAAACCAGGCCTTTCTGGTAAAGCTTAGTGAAGAACTCTTGTTCCCAACGGTAGTACTCAGGGGTACAAGTGGCGAATTCACGGTTCCAGTCGTAACCAAAGCCAAGAAGCTTAAGTTGGTTCTTCATGTATTCGATGTTTTCATAAGTCCAAGGAGCAGGCGCCGTGTTGTTTTTCACCGCTGCGTTTTCTGCAGGTAGACCGAATGCGTCCCAGCCGATTGGCTGCATGACGTTTTTGCCTTGTAGGCGTTGGAAACGAGATACTACGTCACCGATGGTGTAGTTACGCACGTGACCCATGTGCAGTCGACCACTTGGGTATGGGAACATAGAGAGGCAGTAGAACTTCTCTTTGGTTGGATCTTCAGTCACAACAAATGTTTTGTTGTTGTCCCAGTGCTGTTGAACTTTCTGTTCAATATCTTGTGGATTATATTGTTCTTGCATCGATGGTATCCGGTTATCTTGGAATTTGTGAGTTCGGTTAGAACAGATTGAAATAGATCGTCATAGAATACCTAAAGGTACCGTGCACAACAATAGCCAATCTTTACAGATGGAGGACTGCCATGCCGAAACGTAAATCCGGTTATGAAGAAATGTTGGAAGATGTCATTGAGACACTCAAACATAGCCCAGATGAAGTAAACAACGTCCTAGAAACGTCTGGCAAGGTGATATCAGCGGCGAATGATATGACTAAAGATGAGTTGGCGTTGATCTCTGCGTATGTAAAAGCGGACTTGAAAGAGTTTGCTGACAACTATGAAGAGAGCAAAAGTGGACCATTTTACCTCACCATCGCCGATTCTATTTGGCAAGGTTTGCTCGAAATTACTGACAGAACCAAAGTGGAATGGGTTGAACTGTTTGAAGATCTTGAACATCAAGGCCTCTACGAAGCGGGAGAAGTGATAGGGCTTGGTGTGTTGGTGTGTGATGAATGTGGTCACAAAACCTCCTACAATCATCCAACCGTGATTATTCCTTGCATCAAATGCGGTCATAAGGGCTTTAGTCGCCAAGCGTTGAAACCGTAATCACGCCCTTTTGGCTCACGTGAGAAACAGAAAAGGTACGCCAGTGCGTACCTTCAGATTGATGACGAACCCCGCTTTTTAAGTGGGGTTCTTTTTTGGAAGCGACCGTAGGTCGCGATCGTGATTTTTTTTGTTATATCGTGCGCAGAAGTTTCCATTCATTACACGGGTATACAGAAGCAAGTATCTGCCTTATTTCTGCCATATTTAAGCCCATTTTTCGTAGATAGTTCACCACCAACGCTATCTTCTTGATGTTTTGGGCTGCCGCTGCCAACCAACATTGCATTTGCACATTGGCTAGACCTCGGAAGCGAGCATAACGATGACCATGATGTTGCTTGGCATCTGCAAAGCTCCGTTCTAC
>NZ_NPKW01000289.1:0-1334 GCF_002265885.1 Vibrio sp. 03_296 | reverse complement strand
TTCATCGACAACGGCAAAGAAGCGTTCACGCTGAACACGATCTTCATTGCGGAAAGCCATGTTGTCACGTAGATAGTCAAAACCAAACTCGTTGTTGGTTCCGTATAGGATATCGGCTTGGTACGCTTCTTTTTTCGCAGGATGAGGCATGTTTGGCACATTAATACCAACGGTCATTCCTAGAAACTCAAATAGAGGGCGGTTGGTTTCTGCGTCACGCTTCGCCAAGTAATCATTGRCGGTAACAATGTGAACACCTTTACCAGCGAGTGCGTTAAGGTAAGCAGGAAGAGTTGCGGTTAAAGTTTTACCTTCACCCGTACGCATTTCAGCGATTTGGCCTGCATGACGACACTACCACATTAACTGAACGTCGAAATGACGCATACCGTAAACACGCTTTGATGCTTCGCGAACGGTAGCAAATGCTTCAGGTAATAGTTGATCAAGTCGTCTGCTTCGTAGAGCGTTGGCGAAACTCAACCGTTTTTGCTTTTAATTGTTCATCTGAGAGAGCCTCAAAGGTCGGCTCGTAGTTGTTAATCTCTTTAACAATCTTTCTAAGGCGGCGCAGTGTGCGATCGTTGCGACTACCAATCACCTTTGTCAGTAGTCTTAGTTATCATTTCTTATGAATCTCTCTTTGTTAGACCATTTCGGCCTACGATAAATGCCTTCAGTCTCTACCAGTTTTAAACTAAGGATACTGAGATAAATCATGTAACTCAGATATTGTACTGACGAGCTATTTTTCAAGGCTAAGTGGGCAAATAAATGTCGTTCTAGTGTAGAAGGTATTTTTCGTTAAGACAACCATCACAAACCCCATTTGTTTGAAGCGCTTTGAAGTTTTTATTGTTATTGGCGATGGATTCACCAGTGAAATAACGCCAAAGCAACTTGAAGCAGGCTTAAGTGGTAACTTAGAATGCATGTATGGTATGTTTTTTTAGGTGCCTATCATGCGTGATCATCGCCCCACCTCAACACAAGAACTTATTGACGGTAGCGGTAGCTCGCTACAAAAGATCCAGCATCATGCGTGCGAGATACTCGAGTTGAATAAAGTGTTAGCAGAGTTGCTGCCAAATGGGACTGCACAGCATGCCGAGCGCAATTTACGTCAGGGATGTTTGATCCTCGATGTCGCTAGCGCGGCGATCAAAATGAAGGTTGATTACGATCGTTTGACGATCCTGAATGCTTTACGCTCTCGTGGATTTGCTAAATTAATGGCCATCGAAGTTCGCATTAATCCCGGTCTATATCAGCAAAAAGCGCCTAAGGATCAAAAGAAACGCGAGCCGATCTCGCAAAATGCTGCAAATGCTTTA
>NZ_NPKW01000288.1:0-1008 GCF_002265885.1 Vibrio sp. 03_296 | reverse complement strand
TACTCGCACGCCGAATTATTATCTGGATTCTCCTGCAAAGCCTACTATTCGGACTGATTTATCAAGGAATCTGATGAAATACTTCTCTCCTCTTTTTCTCCTCGTCGCGACCACCAGTCAAGCTGCACCAATCGAGCGAGTGATTAGCCTGGCACCACACGCCACCGAGATCGCCTACGCAGCAGGGCTTGGAGATAAACTGATTGCCGTTAGCGAGATGAGCGATTACCCAGAGGCAGCAAAACGTAGAGAAAGTCTCCAACATACAAAGGGATTAACTTAAGGAGAAAATCATCACCTTAAAACCGGATTTGATCATCGCTTGGCCGGCGGGTAACCCTGCAAAAGAGCTAGAAAAACTCGAACAGTTTGGCTTTAAGATCTACTACTCACAAACCAAACTTGCAAGATATCGGCGATAACATCGAGCAACTCAGCCAATACAGTGACGATCCGACAATCGGCCTAACAATGCTCGAGAGTACAGGACTCGTCTCGAAGCGCTAAAAACACTGTACCAAGCTCTGCCTAAAACACGCTACTTCTACCAACTTAGCGACACGCCGATCATCACCGTTGCGGGGCAAAACTGGCCGACAGAGGTCTTTCGCTTTTGTGGCGGCGAGAATGTGTTTGATGGTGCATCGGCACCGTATCCTCAAGTCAGTATTGAGCAGGTAATTCTAAAGAAACCCCAAGCCATGTTTGTTTCTCCTCACGCGATTCAAAATAACGGCATGTGGAGCCCTTGGGTTGAGGAGATTCCAGCGTTAAAAAATCGCCATTTTTGGCAGCTCAATGCAGATTGGTTAAACCGACCAACGCCTCGTACCTTACTGGCGATTGAACAAGTCTGTGAGCACTTTGCCAGCATCGAGCAAAAACGCTAACGTTTGGCTGGAAATTTCGTACAATTTGCCCCAATTTTCTGTTCCCTCACCATTTTAAGGCATTAAGTAACATGGACTCCATGCTGCTGTATTTAATCGATTTATTTGGCACCGCAAT
>NZ_NPKW01000287.1:0-550 GCF_002265885.1 Vibrio sp. 03_296 | reverse complement strand
ATTTTGATGCCGATGGCGCGACCAGCTCGGCACTCTCGGTCCTTGCCCTGCGCATGCTTGGTAGTAACAATGTCGACTACTTAGTGCCAAACCGCTTTGAAGATGGCTATGGTTTGAGTCCTGAAGTGGTCGAGCAGGCCATCGCCTTGGGTGCTGAAGTGATCATGACCGTGGATAACGGCGTCTCCTCCATCGAAGGGGTACGTTATGCCAAAGAGCATGGCTTAAAAGTGTTGGTGACCGATCACCATTGCCGGCAGTGTTGCCTGAGGTAGATGCGATGGTCAATCCAAACTTACAGACCTGCGCCTTTCCTTCCAAAGCCCTGGTCTGGGGTTGGCTGTGGCTTTTTATCTGATGATGGCCTTGTGTGTCCACATGCGTAAATGCGGTTGGTTTGCCGAGCAAGGTATGGCAGAGCCGAAGCTGATGGAGCTGGTGGATTTGGTGGCCTTAGGCACCGTTGCGGATGTTGTGCCGCTGGATGAAAACAACCGCATTTTGGTGCACCAAGGCCTGCAGCGCATTCGCGCAGGGAAAGCACGTCCGG
>NZ_NPKW01000286.1:0-1651 GCF_002265885.1 Vibrio sp. 03_296 | reverse complement strand
CGTGTGGTGCGTTCAATTCCCTTATATGGCCAAACGAGCTAGAAGATGGCAAAAACGCCCACCGGATCGCGCGCCGAAATTGCTGGAAGCCTTTTCTGAAGTGATAGCATCCGTGACCGATAAACCCGTGAGTTATTGGGGTAAGTCGATGGGCGGACGCATGGCGAGTTTGTTGTCGGAGCATCCCCTCGTGAAAGGGATTGCCTGTTTAGGTTTTCCGTTTCATCCTCCCGGTAAGCCTGAAAAGTTCAAAGGTGAGCACTTACAAACATTGAGTAAACCGACGTTGATTTTGCAAGGTGAGCGAGACACGTTTGGCACTCAAAATGAGTGTCAGTCATTTGATGTTTTCCTCAATGGTGCGTTTGGCGTTTTTGCCCGATGGCGATCACAGTTTTAAACCGAGAAAAAGTTCTGGCCATACAGAAGTAGGCAATGTGCAGTTGGCGATTGAGCAGCTGTGCGCTTTTATTAAAGGAGTTGACGATGAAAAGTAAGTGGCTGCTCACTTTTGTTGGTTTCTCAGGCGCATCGGCGGTCGCACTTGGCGCGTTTGCCGCTCACGGACTCAAAAGCCAATTGTCGCCATATCTGTTAGGTGTGTTTGAGACGGGCGTGATGTATCAGTTTTTGCGATACCCTCGCCATCGCCCTATGCGCCGTTCTGCTCTCTTTGCCGACTGGAGAGAAAGCGACAAAAATWATTTTTCCGCGCGGCAATTTGTTTTATCATCGGCATCTTTTGCTTTAGCGGCAGCTTATACGCCCTCGCAGTTAACTGGCAATTAAAATGGTTTGGCCCGATAACTCCTGATGGGAGGCTTACTGTTTATTATTGGTTGGATAATGTTGATGTTGGCAGCTTTAAAAACGAACGAGGTATCTCAGTGAAACAATTAATGCTCTATTGATCGTAGGGCTTTGAAAAAGAGTGTGCTGGTGAAAATTCAGGACAAAGCGACTCAGTTAGAGGTTTATGGTTTTCCACGTGTGTTCAAAAACGCAGGGTATGTTCTGTTCGAATGTTACCAAGAAGGGGATGCCGATAAACTGGCACGCGAACTGGACTTCAACGCGCTGATTTTTGCACGTCAAATGTTTGCGGTTGCAGCAGAGTTTACCGAACTGCCGAGTGAAGATCGCATTAGCCCAATCCTTTCGGAGCTGGGTGAGATGGACACGTTCCCGGTTTGTGGCGATTTGCGTATTGAAACGCCAGATACCAACGAAGCAAAAGAGCTGTTGAAGTTCTGCCGTAAGTTTACCGTGCCAATGCGCCAAGCATTGCGTGGTAAAGGCTTATTGTTGGCGAAAGAAAATGTGAAGAAGCCTGTGATTCCAACCTTTGCTTTGTTGCGTCAGGCCACTGTCTTTGCTGGTTATTCTTATTCGCWCAATAATTCGCGCTTCTTTATGGGCATTCCACGTTTAAAATTCCCGGCCGATGCGCCAAGCCGCTCAACGTTTGAAGTTGGAAGAAGCTTTCATGTGTTGTATTCCGCGTGAAGAGTGGGATTACGCGTTTGTCTTTCGGGCGAGTGGGCGGTTGGATTTRGTGCTTGTCCTGGTGGATGGACCTATCAGTTGGTACAGCGCTCTATGTTTGTTCACTGTGTGGACAACGGCATGATGGCAGATAGCTTGATGGAAA
>NZ_NPKW01000285.1:0-773 GCF_002265885.1 Vibrio sp. 03_296 | reverse complement strand
CGCGTGAGTGCCAACATGATCCTTCCTTACCCTCCAGGTGTGCCTCTAGTGCTACCAGGTGAAGTGGTGACAGAAAGCTCTCGTCCAGTACTGGATTTCTTGGAAATGTTGTGTGAAATCGGCGCGCATTACCCAGGCTTCGAGACCGACATCCACGGCCTATACCGCCAGAAAGATGGTCGCTACACCGTAAAAGTACTGAAAGACTGATTTTCCTGAAATCAGGCCAATGATTTAACGCAACGTGACTACCCCAATAGACGCGTGACCCAAAAGAGAGCCAAACAAACGGCTCTCTTTTTTGTCTCCAATCCGTTAGCGYTCGCTTTTCTCTTAGGCCCCGGCCTAGAGGTTTGTCTGTCGATGTCTATGCACTTAAGAACTGTATGGTGCCGCGCTGGGTGTTCTTCGCGTTGAAGAGCGCTTTGTCGGCTTTGGAAATGAACTGTTCAAGATCTTGGCACTGCTCGCTGAGCGAAGGGTAAAACTGAACGCCAATGGTCACGGTGAGAACATTGGCCACTTGTGATTGTGGATTGGGAATCGCTAACCGAGCAACCGCCGATTGAGTACGTTCGTCTCTTCTGTTCACATGCTTGCTTTGAAATATCTTGAATAAAAATCAGGAACTCATCGCCACCATAACGAAAGCCGATACCTTGCTCGCCACTCCACTGCTTGAGCGTCATGGCAACCATTCTCAACGCTTTGTCACCGGTTAAATGGCCAAAGGTAATCATTGAGATCTTTAAAGCAATCAATATCGACCATAA
>NZ_NPKW01000284.1:0-1200 GCF_002265885.1 Vibrio sp. 03_296 | reverse complement strand
AATATGCGGAAACCGGCGTGGATTACATTTCGGTTGGCGCCCTGACCAAACATGTAAAGCGATGGATTTATCGATGCGTTCAATAGATATCGACTAGATCACAAAACGGGAGCCTCAGGCTCCCGTTTTTATTTGAGCTACGAAATTTTGGGTCAGCATCGCATCTTGTAAGTAACCAGATGTAAATAAAGCGCAAAGAATTTTAAATCACTCGAGTGATGCTCTTGGTGTGATTTCACTCATCTACTCCTTGCATAATCTAGCCACAAGCTCGCGGAGCGAATTTGATAGATTAAAGGAAATTATGATGAAGAAATTAAACAAAACCAATAAACACAAGGCTTTACCTGTATGAATTAATGATAGTAGTGGCGGTAATTGGCGTGCTCGCAGCAATTGCAGTTACCCCAGTATCAAAAATACGTTTGCTAAAAAGTGAAGCCGCAACCGCTCTAGCTTCGATAACAGGTCACCGAACCAACGTTGAAACATATGTACTARRAAATGGTTCTTTCCCATCAACTTCAGGCGCTCTAGCAATACCAACTTCTCCTATCGGAGTTATTACATACGAAAACCCTACTAGTGCAGCTGGCGATATTAAATTTAGTTTCAACTCATCAGGGGTTAGCCCAGACATCGTATCGAAACACGTGACACTTTCAAGAACGTCTGCTGGTKGKTGGTCATGTGCAACKATGTTGCGACAGCATCTAAAACCTAAAGGCTGTTAACTCGGTGCAATCCAACCTTGCCACGATTCTGCGTCAGGCCAACCAACTTAGCCTAACGCAAGAACAAGCGTGTCGAGAAACCATCCAAGCTTCTGGTGTCACAGCACCGGAAGCTTTGTTGCAACTGGGATTTTTCCAGCCAGATGAATTAACCGAAAAGCTTAAGTGCGATTTTTGGCTTACCACGCACTGACCTTCAACCAATATGACTACCAAGAGCTGTGTAATCAACTTGGGTTGCGTGAGCTGATCACCCGTCACCAAGCACTGCCACTGCAAAAAGCAACGCATGGTTTAATACTCGCGAGTTTACTGCCCTACCAATATTCAAGCTGAAGATGATTTCCGTTTTGCCACAGGCGTGCAGGTGGAGATTGTTTTAGCCGACTGCCAAGAACTGCAAGCGGCGATTCGTAGACTCTATGGAAAGAGCATCAAACAGAGCCAAGGCTCTGGTTTTAAAAGA
>NZ_NPKW01000283.1:0-1335 GCF_002265885.1 Vibrio sp. 03_296 | reverse complement strand
GATTTTCGAAAGCACTAATGGTTAACAGAAGCGGTTAACAGAGTCGCTCACGGCTCTCAATTGCCGTCTACTGTGAAACAAAAAGCCACTCATGTTGCCATGAGTGGCTTTTGAAACTGTTCATCGCTAATGGAAATTAACGAGTACCGTAAACAACGATAGTCTTGCCATGTGCAGAAATCAGGTTTTGCTCTTCGAGCATCTTCAAGATACGACCTACTGTCTCACGAGAACAGCCAACGATTTGACCGATTTCTTGACGAGTGATCTTGATCTGCATGCATCGTGGTGTGTCATCGCATCTGGTTGTTTAGCAAGATTCAATAGCGTCTGAGCGATACGACCAGTTACGTCTAGGAATGCCAAGTCACCCACTTTTTGGCTGGTCACTTGCAGACGGCTTGCCATCTGAGCAGATAGACGCATCAGGATGTCAGGGTTTACCTGAATTAGCTGACGGAATTTTCTTGAATGAGATTTCCGCGACTTCACAAGGAGATTTTGCGCGAACCCAAGCGGTAACGCTCTTGGCCTTCTTCAAACAGGCCTAATTCACCAATAAAGTCACCTTGATTTAGGTAAGAAAGGATCATTTCTTTACCTTCTTCATCCTTAATCAGTACCGCAACAGAACCTTTTACGATGTAGTAAAGTGTTTCTGCTTTTTCGCCCGCATGAATTAGCGTTGCTTTTTGATGGGTACTTATGAATATGACAGTGTGAAAGAAACCACTCTAGTGTTGGATCGGTTTGAGGTTTACCTAGAACCATAATATCTCACTTCCTCTGCAGGGTACGCTTGCCGCTATCCGTATTTTAGCGAAGCCTTAATCTTGGCTTCCTAGAATAAGAGCTGTTAACTAAGGCTGCAAGCTATCTTGTGTTTCGGTTTGAAATAGTATCCTTTTTCGAAAACGATTTCTTGATTTTAATCGTGCCGAGTATCGGATTTTTTAAGCAAAACTGTGCACATGATCACGGTATGAAAAGTAATCGCTCTCTGTGCTGGGTTTTTATCCAATTTTGCCCGTTTCAATCAATTGTTGCAGGATAGGCTGCACAATTAATTCCATAGCAAAACTCATTTTTCCTCCCGGCACCACAAGGGTGTTGTGGCGTGACATGAACGAGCCATCGATCATCGCCAGTAGGTATGGAAAATCAACGTTTTTGATTCCTCTAAGACGAATCACCACAAAGCTTTCATCAAGGCTTGGGATGCCTTTGGCGTTGAGCGGATTGGAGGTATCGACCGTTGGGACTCGCTGAAAGTTGATGTGAGTACGAGAAAATTGCGGTGTGATGTAATTCAGATAGTACGTCCATTGAGCGCAC
>NZ_NPKW01000282.1:0-1747 GCF_002265885.1 Vibrio sp. 03_296 | reverse complement strand
CTTTTATTGCAGAAACTCTTCCCTTCTAGCGAAGCGCAAATGACGCTGAAATTGGATGGCAAGTTTAAGAAAAGCTGGCGTGCCATGGTGGTGTATATCACGTTTGCCGCCGTTGTTCTCTGGATGACCACACAATTGCACGGCATGAATACCTATGTGGTGGCTATCATTCCGCTGGCAGTGTTTACATTGACAGGCATTATGGGCAAAGAAGAACTCAAGCTGATCAATTGGGACGTACTTTGGCTTGTCGCAGGTGGTATTGCCATTGGTATCGGGCTGGAAAAACAGGCTGGCGAAGCTTAGCGCACGCAATCAATTACGAAGCTTTATCGCCTTTGCCATCATCGTATCGCTCTCCTTAGTCTGCTGGCTTATGGCGAACTTTATGTCCAATACCGCGACCGCCAACTTGTTGATGCCAATCGCGGCCGCGATCGGTACCTCAATGAGCAGTTTAGAAGCCGTCGGAGGCTTACAAGGCTTGCTGGTGGTGGTAGCATTCTCAGCCTCGCTCGSGRTGATTCTTCCTGTGTCAACGCCTCCCAACTCTCTGGCCTACTCTACCGGCCTAATCGAGAGCAAGGACATGGCAAAAGTGGGCTTGCTGATCGGTGTGATTGGCKTAGCCATCGTCTACGGGCGTTTGATTCTCGGTTAATAAGAGAGGGGAATCAGAAAGCACGACGACAAAGCGAAGAAAGTCGCGTCTGTGCTTTGCCAAGATGATAACTTGAGGCATATTGTCGATCTCTTCAATTAGGGATCACACAATCAATGGGATTTGAATGGCTTGCACTGGCCGCGGCACTACTGTGGGCGATCGCCAGTTTACTTTCGGTCACGCCGGCTCAGCATTTGGGATCGTTTGCTTACAGTCGTTGGCGGATGGGATGCACGGCGGTAATGCTCTCCAGTATGGCTCTGTTTACCGGAGGCTGGTCAAGTGTCATGGCTCGAACACATTCACGCCCATGATGTTTTCAGGCTTGATTGGTATCTTTATTGGCGATACCGCGCTATTTGCTTGCTTAAATCGCATGGGGCCTCGCCAAGCGGGCCTACTTTTCTCTTGCCATGCCGTCTTTTCCGCCATTCTCGGTTACTTCCTGTTTAGCGAAAGCATGACGTCAATGGAGCTACTCGGATCGCTGCTCGTATTTCCGGCGTCGTTCTGGCGATCTTTTTTGGCCGACGTGGACAAAGTCAGAATGCACTGGAAACCGTCAAAGGTGCCGCTTGGATCGGCATCGCCTTAGGGTTACTGGCAGCTCTGTGCCAAGCGCTAGGGGGAATTATTGCCAAACCAGTGATGCAAACCGATATCGACCCTGTCGCAGCATCCGCTATCCGTATGATCAGCGCCTTTGTGGCACATTGCCTACTAAGAGCCACTGGCGCAAAATTTCTCGGGCAACACAAAAATGATGGTCGCATCTTTGCCATTACCGCGATTAACGGCTTTCTCGCCATGGCAGTTGGCATGACCTTGATCCTGTACGCTTTGCGCGAAGGAAATGTCGGGATGGTTGCCTTACTCTCCTCGACAACCCCAATCATGTTATTGCCAATACTGTGGATCTACACCAAACAACGCCCAATCGTTCACGCGTGGCTTGGTGCCTTCGTCGCGGTAGCAGGAACAGCCATCTTAGTTCAGTGACGCACAGAAACAAAAAGCCCGAGAACATGCTCGGGCTTTCATTTAGCGTGTTTAAGCTTACTTAACCAATACTTGGCCAGTCAT
>NZ_NPKW01000281.1:0-408 GCF_002265885.1 Vibrio sp. 03_296 | reverse complement strand
GTGCGGACAACGGTTTCTTCCCTTGCTTCCCAATCATTAACTTTGCGAAGTAAGCTCAATCGAGAGTGAAGTTCTCGATAGCATAAAGAAACCCCAGCCAAGTAATGGTCTGGGKTTCTTGTTTTAGCAGTGAGCAAAGATAGCCATATACTGGTTTATTTAATCAGGCGTGAACTGCGGCGCTGCTGAATTTTTTGGTGAACGCCGCGGCGCAGCGCTTGAATGCGGTTTTCGGCTTTGTCGACGCCGAGCAACACGGTCAGGACAAGTACCGTCATGATCACAGATTGCTGCATCAATCCTAAACCAATCATCATCCCCATCGACGCCAGTACCCAGATAACGGCGGCGGATGTCACCCCGTGAATTTTCCCATCTTGAGTCATCATCACACCTGCACCTAAAAAG
>NZ_NPKW01000280.1:0-512 GCF_002265885.1 Vibrio sp. 03_296 | reverse complement strand
TCTTCAAAACGTCGTCACAGCTTCATTACCAGGCAAGGGCGCGCTATTTACGCATTTTTTTTCTGCGTGAAAAGACTAATATTTGAGCATTGACAAATTGTTTTTGCAATTTGTATGAATTTCAAACAATTAACCCTGAAAGTCTTATCTAGCCTTGCTTGCGACCAGAGATGCGACACCATTCACTTTGCTCAACGATCGGATCAATGTGAAGCTCGTCACGGTAATAGTTGGCTACGTCTTCTGCTTGGGTGTCCAGTACACCTGACATCGCCAATTGACCGTTGGGTTTGACAAGGCCCTTGATGATTGAAGAAAGCTCACGCAGTGGTGCCGCCAAAATGTTTGCCACAACGACGTCAGCAAGCAGACCTTCTGGTTGATCTTGAGGCAGATAAACATCCAGTTGATCGGCAACGCCATTACGTTGAGCGTTGTCTTTCGAAGCGAGAAGTGCTTGAGGATCAATGTCGATCCCGATGACTTTTTCTGCACCCAGTTTGATCGCTGCG
>NZ_NPKW01000028.1:0-2569 GCF_002265885.1 Vibrio sp. 03_296 | reverse complement strand
TTTCAAAGGCAAGAGAATGATCAAAGGTGGACGGATGCAAGTAAGGACTGTTTTATACATGGCCATGATGTCAGCGATGCAATGTAACCCTGTATTTAAAGAAACATATCAACGACTTTTGGCTGCTGGAAAACCCAAAAAAGTAGCGCTCATTGCCTGCGTCAGAAAGATGGTAGTTATTCTAAATTCAATGCTTAGAGATGGCTGTATGTGGAATGGCAGATAGCGCCAAAAATTAACTATTGACGCCATAGTCTCTTGTTAGCTTTGGCACACATGAAGGCTTAATTTTTGTTTATCAAGTGGTGGCATTATGTCAACTTGATGATACCCCCATATAGCAAATAATAAGGTTATAACTGGAAACAGAATATGGGCACCTGACTTGAGATATGCGATTGCACCTCGTTTGACAACTGTCGGCTTATAAACTTTCATTGACTTTGGAGGAAAGCGCCCCTCCTTTAGCCCTGAAATCCCACGCGGCAGCATAAACAAAACCACTATAAAAAGCGAAACTGGCAAACCAATAAACATTAAATGCCACACATAATCAGCACCATTTAACCCAAAAAGTTCATAGCAGTGAGGCTGTTCCCCGAAATCAGTAACTAACGGCAAAAGCCAAAGATTATTAAAGGCAACTACCGCCAAGGCCAAAAGAATGAATACTGAAAGTCGAATAACTTTCTCTTTTTTTGTATATTCTTCAGCATATTCCATATGCAACTTCCCTTGAAAAGCTAACGCTGCGTTAAGGGGTGAATGCCGCATAAACCAAGCTGCCGCAGACCACTTTCACCACCAAAACTCACTGCAAACCAAAAATGCCACGCGGCATGAATCCCGCTTAAACGCCTTGTTATGTTTAAGACTCAAAGGGTTAAGTTTTGCGATACCAAGAGCTTAACTCGACTTATCTTTGAAAACCAAAGTTAGAAGCTAAAAAGCTGAATTAACTCATAATTTTGATTGGCCGACTTTGAGTTTTAACGTGAGAAATCGAAAAGATGGGGCTCTAACTTTGAAATCAAAATCACTTCACTCACCTCGCCTACACTCTGGAATTCAATGAGGCAACTCTCTGAATTTTTAGCGCCCACGAATTGGAGTCCAGAAAACAGCGACCACTAAACATAACTTGCCGACAAGACCAAAATTAGAAAGCTGAGAAAGCAAAGAAAAGATGCAACCAACTGATTTTACGTGACTAAACATAACGCCCTGTTAAGGTGTGAGCAACGCAATACCAAAGCCGCCGCATACTACCTTAAACACTAAACGCAACGCATAGTGAAAATGCCATGCGTTGCGAATCACTCTTAAACAGTTTGTTATGAGTATTTAGCACACTGCACTAACGGCATTTTTTGCACCAGCTTTGGTTTGTCGCTGTATCTGGGGTTGTACTCCGTAACCCGAACAACTCCGTAAGCTCTTTATGAGTTTTGGCTGTGGTTACTTTACATTTTGGGCAAGTATGAGGAAGTTTTATCGCACCGCTCATTGTTTCTCCTTAATTTTATCATTTAGATTTTCTGCTTTAGATTTGATATCAGCCCACTTTTGACGCTCATTGTCGCTGATATCTGTTCTCTTTAACTCGCGTTCCGATTTCTTTAAAAGAGCACCAGGTACTTCTTTTGCCACTGCAATTGATACTTTTCCAGCGGCCAAACCCACATTGAACAACGTTTTACCAACCAAAGTAGCTGATTTGGTCATTTTACCAGAGGTATCTGGTTCATCAGTTACATCATTAAAAGCATCTTTGAGATTATAGAAATCAAAAAATCCCATTAAAAACTCCTCTTTAGATTATCCACAAATACACATAACGCCGCGTTAAGGGGTGAATGCCGCATAAACTAAGTTTCTGCAGACCACTTTCACCACCAAAACTCACTGCAAACCAAAAATGCCACGCGGCATGAATCCCGCTTAAACGCCTTGTTATGCTTAAGCTTCAATGGCTTACGTTTTACTAAAAACAAGATTAACTCGACTTTGATTCACAAACAAAAGCCAAAAACCAAAAAACTGAAATGACTCATGATTTTGAAAATCAGACTTTGAAATTTGGCAGCTAAAACGAAAAAACCTAAGATCAAATCTCTGATTGAGCCAACCGCCCTAACCTCGCGCTTGCCCGAAAATTGAATGAGGCAACTCTCTGATTTTCTAGCGCCAAAGAATAAGTGTCCGAAAAACAGCGCTCAAAAAAGCCAACTTGCCGACAAACACAAAACTGAAAAGCTGAGGGAACAGAGAAAAACCATAAACCACTGATTTTACTTGATTAAGCATAACGCCCAATTAAGGGGTGAACAACGCCTCCACCCAACCCTAAACATTGTGCCATAAACACAAAAACTAGAAGTAGAAGACAAAGTGCCAAGCGTTGATGAATCCCTCTTAAATTGCTTGTTCATGTACTCTGGTTATTGTACCTCGACTTGAGGTCAAGGTTTCAAAGAGCGATATATCAAACTTGTTCAGCAACTGTTCTTGAAATACGTCAGCCTGTTCGTATGCATGTATAACAAATTCTGGGGTTAAGTATGCGTCC
>NZ_NPKW01000279.1:0-557 GCF_002265885.1 Vibrio sp. 03_296 | reverse complement strand
GGTGTACTCCAGTACATACTTGGCTTTTTCCGGGCTATCGATATCACCGTTTGCGATAACCGGAATGGAAACTGCCTGTTTAACGGCTTTAATGCTGTCGTATTCGGCCTCACCTTTGTACATACAGGCTTTGGTTCTGCCATGCAGAGCAAGAGCTTGTATGCCGCAGTCTTCGGCTAATTTAGCGATGTGAATACAGTTTTTGTTTTCTGTATCCCAGCCAGTGCGGGTTTTCAACGTTACAGGAACGTCCACTGCGTCAACCACCGCTTTCAAAATCTGTTCGATAATGTCCGGGTATTTGAGCAGTGCGGAACCCGCCAGTCTTTTATTTCACTTTTTTGCTGGGCAACCCATGTTGATATCGATGATTTGCGCACCATTTTCAACACTGAATTGCGCGGCATCTGCCATCAGCTGTGGATCGCTGCCCGCGATTTGTACAGAGCGAATGCCCGATTCGCCTTCATGCACCATGCGTTGCTTTGACTTCGACGTTTTCCATAGTTGCGGATTAGAGGACATCATTTCACTGACGGCCATTCCCGCACCATAAC
>NZ_NPKW01000278.1:0-938 GCF_002265885.1 Vibrio sp. 03_296 | reverse complement strand
GCGCACCTGCCGTTGCCGCACCGATGGTATGTGCTATGGTGTTTAATGTGAGGATAGAAGCCAACGGGCGATCAATGTCCGCTTTGAGTTTCGTCAGCGGTTCAGCCGCATGGATGGCCTTGTTGTCTGAGTTGAGCAATATAGCTTGGACTGATGCTCAGTAGTACCGCCTCCAGCACAGAACAGATGAAAGAAATACCAATAGCAATACGAAAATAATAGAAAGAAAGCAGTAGCATAGTTGCCCTTGAAGAAGTCACGAGTTCACGTCTACACTGAGACAAAGTGCATTATCTAATGGTCGTAGACTCCTTGTAAATAGGTGCTTCGGCAGTGAAAACCAAGCTTCGGGTATGGTTATTCGGTAACAATTTGTGAGTTATTACTCAGAAAACGGTTAAAAGTAAGGCACTAAAGCGAAAGATGACGACAAACCTTTGCCAGACATAGGCTTTATGCTTTAGAGTGAAACGAATTCGATAACCTATGAGAAGGGAAACCTAATGAACAAGACCCAATTAATCGACTTTATCGCAGAGAAAGCAGACCTATCTAAAGCACAAGCGAAAGCTGCTCTTGAAGCTACTCTAACGGTGTGACTGACGCACTAAAAGAGGGTGACCAGGTTCAACTAATTGGTTTGGTACATTCAAAGTAAACCACCGCGCAGCACGTACTGGCCGTAACCCTAAAACGGGTGATGAGATCCAAATCGCTGCAGCAAATGTTCCTGCATTCGTAGCAGGTAAAGCACTGAAAGAATCAGTAAACTAATTGCTCTGCACCGGAGATTTTCTCCGGTGTTCTTTTTAATTGCCTGACATCAATGAAAAACGACTTCTCTCCCTGACTGCCCTCCTATCCTTGCTGGTTGTTCTTCAGCACCAAGACCAAATCTTGAACAATTCACTCATTTCTCTGGTGGCCAGACGATGGGC
>NZ_NPKW01000277.1:0-461 GCF_002265885.1 Vibrio sp. 03_296 | reverse complement strand
AGCAACAGGAAAGAGCATGTATATTGGCGAGCTAGCAAAGAAWWCTGGGAACAGTATCAAGGCTATCCGACATTACGAAGAGATTGGTCTGATCAAATCGCCACTACGCCAAGGCAAATACCGGCACTACGATGCCAGTTATTTGGATATTTTGGCGATGATTAAGTTGGCCAAAAGCTTAGGTTTCACCCTTGAAGAGCTCAAAATGATAGCCCAAGCCAAAACCCAGCAGGGCTTGATCCCAATGGATTTGCTACTTGAGCACATCAATGCAAAACGCACTAAACTGCTCGAGCAGCAGAACCAAATCGAACGGATGCTCAAAGGGCTTGGACAATTGGAGCAAAGTGTTTCCTTACACAACGCCTGCCTGCTCATGTCATTAGAAAACGCCGAAGTTTAAATATTCGCCATACGCGCTGATGGTACAAGCTCAGCACCCAGTTTCTTGGCAATAAGCG
>NZ_NPKW01000276.1:0-1084 GCF_002265885.1 Vibrio sp. 03_296 | reverse complement strand
TTTCGTGGTCAATTTGTGGGGTTACCACCTAACGGTGGAAACCCCACAAATTGACCACGAAAAGATCCTCAGTCCCCTTCCCTTCTGACAGTCGACGCAATTCGCGGATCAGATCCATTGAAAAACGACGCCATTCAATGTTTCGCGCCAATTTTTGGTTAAGTTCACTAAGCAGCATGCTGTCGGTATGACGGCGTGCCATACGCGTCCGGAAATAGGAATAGAGTTGAAACACCAAGGTATGCTGTTTCAAGATCTCAGGCGGGAACAGGAAGAAATAGTCGCGAGTAAGCAGTTCTTCGTAAAACGATGGTTCCCACACCAAGATGTAGAGGTTAGGTTTGATACGGATCTCGCCATCACTGCCCTCAGTCGGTGCCTCTTCCGAAGCGGTAATGGTGCGTGCGAGGAAGCGGAAACGATCACTCTTGAAGCCTTCAGGCATGTTTTCACTTAACCAACGACCAGTAAGCTCGTGCAGTTGGAAATCGGTAAATTCGATGCGATCGATGCTGTCGCGAATAGAATACGCGCCGGACCACTGTCTCTTTTTTACCACGTAGAGACAGAATATCGGTGATGTACAATCGGCGTTTTGTTTGGAATGTGCGCCGCATCCATTTGATATTCTTTCTTTTGTGGGTGATCATGGTACTGAACCGTCAAGGTAAACAGCGCAACAACGTCATGAGATCGTCCACTGTCATGATGTTTTTCGATGATCGTGTCTCGATCACCGCGCGTGTATCCGGAAATCGATCACCATCGATTTTTGGTAATTTTGCGTGTTCTTGGTGGTGCTAAAGCTTGATCAATAATGCCGGCCCAATTGGTCGGAGAAACCACGAATTGATCCGCTTCATCCTTCATGCCAGGCGGTGTATTCAAACCATGTTCATTCAATAGCCGCTTATTCACTTGGGTTTGAGCCAGTGCCTTAGAACGCTTCTCTTTTTCGGTCTGTTTGACTTTCTCAGTGACAAGGCTGGTGGCACCCAAAACGGAAATCAATTTATTTGGATTGACGAAGTGATGCAGCATGGTTTTCCAGCGAGCCCTTCTTCAAAACGTACCGGAGTTTGAG
>NZ_NPKW01000275.1:0-768 GCF_002265885.1 Vibrio sp. 03_296 | reverse complement strand
GCCTGACCATTGATGTGCTCAGCCATACCGTACCAGAAGACGCTTGCCGAAGTTTGGCTAAAGCAACATATCGAGCAGTTTTGATGTCTATTGCGGGGGAAGCACTCCCTCGCTTTTCCCCTCTGCTGAATAACCTTTCTACAAATCCCATCGCCAATTCGCCGAAAAATCACACGATCCATCTGTGGATAAAATAGAGAAGATCCAGTGTTTTTCCTATAGTTATCCAAATAATAACTTTTACACTTAGCGACCCCTGTGCATAACCCTCCATTTTGATCCCAGGTAATCCTTGTGTAGATCAAATCATGATCACACGATATGATCCAAATAAGATCCATGATCTTGTTGATCATTTTAACTTATCCACAGATCACCTCGATCCTAATAATAGATCCAATAAAGATCATATATAAGATCTTATATATATTAGTGGAGTGATCTCGTGATTCGCGAGACGAAACAATTTCACTCATCCACAAAGAAGGTAGAATATCGCTCTTTTTCTCTCACTGTTGAATCCTTTGAATACCTGAGGTCAGTTCATGCTTTATCACGAAACATTTGACGTCATTGTTGTCGGTGGCGGACACGCAGGAACGGAAGCCGCACTCGCATCAGCACGCACCGGTCAGAAGACCTTATTACTCACGCACAATATCGATACCTTGGGCCAGATGTCTTGTAACCCAGCCATTGGTGGTATTGGTAAAAGGGGCATTTTGGKTCAAAGAAGTGGATGCGATGGGTGGTTTGATGGCGCAAGCG
>NZ_NPKW01000274.1:0-944 GCF_002265885.1 Vibrio sp. 03_296 | reverse complement strand
GGCTGGTAGATGCAAACGCATCAACTTGAAAAAGCAGCTTCAGATTGTTTGGGCATCACGACAAAAAAAATCGGGGAATATCCCCGATTTTTTGTTTCTGCAAAATGAAACTAAGCGGCTTGGATAGCGGTTTCAATCATTTTCATCGAACTATCAAGATGGCTGTCTAAAAGGCGCGCCGCTTCTTCAGAATTTTTTGCCAAAGCAAGTTTCATGATCATCTCATGCTCTTCAATATCAAACAGAGAGTGCTTATTACCTTGGTGTTGGGAGAGAGCAAAATAGCGGTAACGTTTAATTTGATTGGCGAGATCTCTAAAGAAATCAAACATGTTTCTTGCTTCAGCGCCTGCAAGTAACGTGGTGTGGAAATGGTTGTGGCGCTCTTCCCATTCTGTCCAATCTGGTGTGGTGTCTAAATTCTGGGCGCGGGAAAGTTTGTGATAAGCCGTTAGTACTTCAAGTTCCCAGTTTTCATTTCCGCAAGCGATTGCTTTTTWCAGCAAAACAGGAGCCACGACGCGTAGGCTTTCATAAAGATCGCGCAGTTCGTTTCGCAGACAGGGGCAACCCAACAGCCTTTTTGTGGTTCAAGTTTGACGTATTTGCTCCAAGAGAGCTGCACGAGTGCTTCGCGGATTGGTGATGCCCCAACGTTGTACTTGTCTTTTAGATCCGCGACGACTAATTTTTGTCCTGGTTTCAGCTCGCCATGAAGAATATCCTGGCAGATCATTTTTGATACTTTGTCAGTTAGGGTCGGGCTAGACACAAGAAAACCTCATTGATAACAATATATTCTGTATAGTAAGAATGTGTATTATTTTAACGGTACGCAATTCTGGTTGATAATATAGCGTACTGAATTGTTATCGCAAGCCGTTTCATAAAAAAAAGAGGACCGAGGCCCTCTTTTTATTTTTTACAAATTGTAACGAATTCTT
>NZ_NPKW01000273.1:0-581 GCF_002265885.1 Vibrio sp. 03_296 | reverse complement strand
GAGCAAAAAGACATCGATCAAGCCAAAGAGATTCTCGCCAGCGGTGAGCTCGTGGCGATCCCCACTGAAACGGTTTACGGCTTAGCCGCAGATGCCACCAATCCAGACGCTGTGAAAAAGATATTTGCCGCGAAAGGAAGACCTGCCGATACACCCTTTGATTGTGCATATTGGCCGCGTGGAGCAACTGACCGATTGGGCGATCGACATTCCTGAAGAAGCGTATACTTTGGCACAAGCCTACTGGCCAGGCCCGTAYCYTGCTAGTTGAAAAAGCGCCTCATGTGACGCCTGTGGTTACGGGTGGCTTAGAGACCATCGGCATTCGAATGCCTGCGCATGACGTATTTGCGACTCTATTGCAATCTTCCGGAATGGCAGTTGCTGCGCCTTCAGCGAACCCGTACAAAAAACTGAGCCCGACTTCAGCCAAGCACGTCATGAATTCACTCGGTGGCAAAATTGCGGCCGTATTAGATGGAGGGGATTGTGCTCACGGGCTTGAGTCGACGATTGTCGATCGTGACTGAAAACCTTTCCGTATTTTACGTACCGGACCCAGTGACGTCTGCGCCAACTCT
>NZ_NPKW01000272.1:0-384 GCF_002265885.1 Vibrio sp. 03_296 | reverse complement strand
GCTGGGTTTCGTGATATCCCTTTTTCTTCGCCTGTTTTTCTACAGGAGTAACTTCTGAGGCTGAGGCCACTTGTGTGGTGCCAGCAACGACGGCGCCTGCTACTGCTGCCGTGGCGATATCCTTTAAAGGTCACGACGGCTTTCTGTTAATTTCATTTTTTCTTTCATCATTGCTTCCTTACCTGTCAGGTAGTTTTTTGGAGGCTTAAGCCTCTCTAAAAGAGATCGCTTGGCTAATCCGCCAAGTTTTTAATCTCAATTTTTAATTTGGTTTTGTTGTCCGGCGTGATTTGCGCCAAACGTACTTTTTCCAGATTGAAAAAGGCGCCGAGCAATTGGACTAACCGCCAAGTAAAATCCGGCGTGTTCGGCTTGATCGATTTG
>NZ_NPKW01000271.1:0-1488 GCF_002265885.1 Vibrio sp. 03_296 | reverse complement strand
GAAGGGGCCGATCACTCACTTGAGTCAGATTTCTTCTTCCAAGTGGTGTTTGTGGCAACGGCGATGTCAGTGGTGTCAGGGGCGGTTGCTGAGCGTATGAAGCTTTGGTCTTTCTGTTGTCTTCCGCCATTTGACTGCCTTTATTTATCCGGTAGAAGGCTACTGGACGTGGGGTGGTGGCTTCTTGTCAGCGGCGGGATTTAGTGACTTCGCAGGTTCGGGGTATTGTGCATATGGCAGGTGCATCAGCGGCATTAGCCGGAGTAGTTATTGCTTGGAAGCGCGTAAGGTAAGTACGGCAAAATGGCGAAGTGTATCCAATCCCTGGTTCGAAACATGCCATTGGCAACGTTAGGTACCTTTATTCTGTGGTTCTGGTTGGTTTGGTTTTAATGGTGGTTCACAACTAATGGTGTCTGACTTTGAAAACGCGACGGACCTGTTGGGCAAATTTTCCTTAACACGAATGCTGCAGCTGCAGCGGGGGCCATTACCGCACTCTTTGTATGTAAAACAACATGGGGCAAAGCGGATTTAACCATGATTCTCAACGGCGCGCTTGCTGGTTTGGTTGCGATTACTGCTGACCCTCTTTCACCATCACCTCTGTATTCGGTGGCGATTGGTGCAGTAGCAGGTGCCTTGGTTGTGTTCAGTATCGTTGGTCTTGATAAGCTAAAAATTGATGATCCAGTGGGCGCGATCTCGGTTCACGGCGTGTGTGGTTTCTTTGGTCTCATGGTTGTGCCAATCAGCAACGGTGACGCGAGCTTTCTTTCGCAACTATTTGGTGCCGCAGTGATTTTGCTTGGGTATTGGAGCAAGCCTTGCGGTTTGGGCGTACTGAAAGCCACCATCGGCATCCGAGTTTCTGAAGAAGAAGAGATGGAAGGGATGGACATGCACGACTGCGGTGTCGGTGCGTACCCAGAATTCGTCACGGTAAAATAAGTCAACTAAGACATACTTGTTTACAAATAAAAATATCAAAAACCTCCTCATACCAGCATGGTTTTTTGTTTTCCGTCATTGTGTTCTAAACTATGATGAATATAATAACGCTACTGATAAACGTTATCATTACGAATCTAAGGATTGAATCATGAAAAAGCTGCTTACTCTTTCTGCGCTTGCATGTRCCACTCTTGCTCCTACCGCAATGGCTGCTGAAGAGGTGAATGTTTACTCTTACCGTCAACCTTTCCTTGTTGAACCAATGTTCAATGAGTTCACAAAGGAAACCGGTATCAAAGTAAACGTGATGTTTGCAAAAACTGGTATTGCAGAGAAACTTGCGCAAGAAGGCGAATACAGCCCTGCTGACGTGATTCTAACCGTAGATATCAGCCGTCTTGCTGAGCTAACAGACAAAGGTCTTGTTCAGCCAGTCAACAGTGAAATCATTGAAGCGAATGTTCCTGCTCAATACCAAGACAAAGAAAACGAGTGGTTTGCACTAACGACTCGTACTCGTAGCGTCTACTCTTC
>NZ_NPKW01000270.1:0-839 GCF_002265885.1 Vibrio sp. 03_296 | reverse complement strand
TTTAAAAATGCGATGCAAACGCATACGGAAGTTAGAACAAAAATTGGTGTTGTCTCTTCTCTAACTCGGCGGCCATCGCGTTGTAGTGTCAATAACCATGAGATTGCTGAAGAGGTGATTGACTCTTTGCTGCTGCATGATGAAATCAATGCTGTACGTCTTGAAAGTTTAGATGGGCGGTGACGTTTGACAAAATCAAACCGGGGCAGTTTGAAAAAGACATGTGGCTGCACGCGAATCAATACCCTTTACTCTCACCAGTGGATGCCAAACCATTGGGGATTCTGTATGTGCACGACAATCATTTGGTGATTCAACGTAAAACTCTCGACAAAGTGCTTTACCAGATTTGTTTGTTTGCTGCAGTTTTGATGACGTTTGTGGTCATTGCGTTGGTGGTAAAACGCATCATCGGTAAGCCATTGAGAGCACTCTCTATTGCGGTGTCTCGTGCCACTCCTGGGCAGGTGAAAACCGTTGAAGTGGATGATATTAATCGCAATAACGAAATTGGTTTGGTGGCCAATAGCATCAACACCTTTATTGAAAACTCGCACCAGGCACTGATCCGAGAGAAAGAGCTACGCTCTCAGATTGAACGTTGGGAAATCTACTACCGTGGTATGGCGGAGCAAGATACCTTAACCGGTCTCAAAACCGTTTGGGTTGTGAAAATACTTTCACACATGAAACACAGTGAGGCTTATTTGTCACTGTTACTCATTGATTTGGATGGTTTTAAAGCCGTCAATGACAGCCATGGGCATGCAGTGGGTGATGCCGTGTTATCCACCATTGCGAATCGTTACCTTCATCTGACCCAAGAGCATTTTAATCAA
>NZ_NPKW01000027.1:0-34369 GCF_002265885.1 Vibrio sp. 03_296 | reverse complement strand
CGACGTGTTCGCCCCTTTYYTTGCGAGTAAACTTGTTTACTCATTTCAGCTCTAACAAGTACCCTAGTTCCTAGTTCCTAGTTCCTAGTTCCTAGTTCCTAGCTCCTAGCTCCTAGCTCCTAGCTCCTAGCTCCTAGCTCCTAGCTCCTAGTTCCTTTCTCCACTACAAATTCTCCTCGGCAAATTCAGCTAAGCGGCTGCGTACCACGCCATTAAGGTGAATGTTGGCGCTGCCTTCAAAGTTCTTAAAGCGCTCAACCATGTAAGTTAAACCCGAAGTAACGGGGGTGAGGTAGTGAGAATCGATCTGTGCAAGGTTACCGGAACAGACGATCTTCGTCCCTTCGCCACAGCGAGTAATAATGGTTTTGATCTGTGAGGCGGTGAGGTTTTGACACTCATCGAGCAGAACAAACGCATTTTGGATCGAGCGGCCGCGCATAAAGTTGATCGACTTAAACTGAATGTTGGCTTTGTCGACAATGTACTTCAGCGATCCTTCGGTGCAGTGATCGTGCTTGTGCAGTGCTTCTAAGGTATCGGTGACCGCCGCCAGCCAAGGCATCATTTTCTCTTCTTCCGTACCCGGTAAGAAGCCGATTGACTCGCCAATGTCTGGGGTGTTTCGCGTAACGATGATCTTATCGAACATGCCTTTTTCAATGGTTTGTTCAAGTGCCGCCGCGAGTGCCAGTAAGGTTTTACCACTGCCCGCCGCGCCAGTGAGGATCACGAGATCGATGTCGGGATCGAGCAAGGCGTCCAATGCCATCGCTTGGTAGATGTTTTTCGGTGTGATGTCCCATGCTTTGCGGTGCATCAGGCGCTCACGGCTGAGATCGAGCAGCGTCAATTTGTCACCATCGATGGTTTCGACGCGGCCAACGAAATCACTCTCTTCCTCATCCACCACGTATTGATTGATAAACGTTGGATCAAATGGAGCACGATCTAACTTATGAAAAGTGCGCCCTTCCAACGCGTAGCTTTCCACTTGATCCACTTGACTCCAAAATTCGCCTTCTCGAACTTGGTAGCCTTTGGTGAGGTATTGAATGTCATCAATCAATTGGTCGGTGCGGTAATCTTCCACATACCGCACCCCTGCGCCTTTGGCACGTAGGCGCATGTTGATGTCTTTGGTGACCAACACCACTTCGCGTGGGGCACGCTTGTTTTGCAGGTAGAGCACAGCATTAAGGATACGGTTGTCGCCCGCTTTATCGGCGAACGCTTTGACGGTTTCTTGCAATTCAAAATCGGCCAGAATAGAAATGGTGCCGCGGCCTTCGCCCTCTTTCGATACAGGAATACCGTCTGAAATTTCATCCGGTGTCGCGTCTTTGAAAAGATCTTCCAACGCCCGAATGGCCACTCGAGCATCACGAGCCACATCTCGTTTGCTGTCTTTGATTCTGTCGAGTTCTTCGAGCACCGTCATAGGGATGACGACGTCATGCTCTTTAAAGGAATAAATAGCGAAGGGTTCGTGTAGCAGTATGTTGGTATCAAGTACAAACAGTTTCCGATCGGTATCGCCCATAGCGTCTCCTTGCCGTAAAACCGGCTTTGCTCAAAGTACACTAAGCGGAAGAGTTGGCTTCCTGCTTAGCATCTTGCCTGCAGCAGAGGTCGTGAGCATACGGCGTAATATACCGACAGAGGCACCAATTGGGGCGCTTATGGCATGTCAACCGAGTAGCGAGACGACTTACTGCAAACCCGTGTTGATCCAAATCGATTACGTTAAAGCTAGCATGAATTGTGCCGAGTTATTTTTCTGACGCGTTCATGCTGGCTTAATTCGAGTATACGTCATTTTTGGAACACCAGGACTCACAAATGACACGCTTTGTTTACATTTTGATTTCATCGTCACGCCTTGAAAAAAATATCGAGATTCCGAGTGTTTGAGCGTGACCTCCATCACGCCATCAAGTAAGATTAGCGACCTTTTTCTGCGGCGATTTCTTCATCGATTGATAATTGATTTGTCCCGTTTGGCGGTGACAAAAAGCAGAACTAAGCTTTTAAGATTCACAATTAAAACGAGGTAGTCTATTCATGGCATTTGCTTTGGGGCAGCGCTGGATCAGCGATACGGAGAGCGATTTGGGTTTAGGTACGGTAGTGGCGTTAGATGCTCGCACCGTGACACTGATGTTTGCAGCATCAGAAGAGAACCGAGTTTACGCCAGTAACGATGCGCCGGTAACCCGAGTAGTTTTTAATGTCGGTGATGTGGTTGAGTGCCAAGAAGGTTGGTCACTCAAAGTGGAACAAGTGGTGGAAGAGAATGGGTTATATACCTACCTTGGCACGCGTGAAGACACCGAAGAAACTGGTGTTGCACTGCGTGAAATCTTCCTGAGCAACCAAATTCGTTTTAATAAACCGCAAGACAAAATGTACGCCGGTCAAATCGACCGCATGGACAACTTTGTGTTGCGTTACCGCGCACTCAAAAATCAATACGAGCAACACCGCAGTCCAATGCGAGGCCTCTGTGGTATGCGTGCGGGCTTGATCCCCCATCAGCTTTACATTGCCCACGAAGTGGGTCGTCGTCATGCGCCACGTGTGTTGCTGGCGGATGAAGTGGGTTTGGGTAAAACCATTGAAGCGGGCATGATCATTCACCAGCAAGTGCTGCTTGGCCGTGCTGAACGCATCCTGATCGTGGTGCCGGAAACGCTGCAACACCAGTGGTTGGTGGAGATGATGCGTCGTTTCAATCTGCATTTCTCTATCTTTGATGAAGAACGCTGTATCGAAGCGTTTGCCGAGTCAGATAACCCATTTGATACCCAGCAGTACGTACTGTGTTCACTCGATTTCTTGCGTAAAAGTCGCAAGCGTTTTGAGCAAGCGCTTGAAGCCGACTGGGATCTGCTGGTGGTAGACGAAGCGCACCACCTTGAGTGGAGCCAAGACAAACCAAGCCGTGGCTACCAAGTGGTCGAAGGGCTAGCAGAACGCACCCCTGGTGTGTTGCTGTTGACCGCAACCCCAGAACAGCTTGGCCGTGAGAGTCACTTTGCCCGTTTGCGCCTTCTCGATTCAGACCGTTTCTACGACTACGCTGCGTTTGTTGAAGAAGAAGCGCAATACGCCCCGGTTGCGGATGCGATTACTGCGTTATTCTCCGGCGTGAAGCTGGCGGATGAGGCGAAAAACCAAATCACGGAACTGCTTTCCGAGCAGGACGTTGAGCCGCTGTTCCGCATCATTGAAAGCAATGCGGATGAAGAGAGCAAAGCGATCGCTCGCCAAGAGTTGATTGATAACTTGATGGACCGCCACGGCACTGGGCGTGTCTTGTTCCGTAACACCCGTGCGGCGATCAAAGGTTTCCCTGTGCGTAATGTGCACCTGTTGCCGATGCCGATCCCAACCCAATACACCACCTCGATGCGTGTTTCGGGCATGATCGGTGGCAAGTTGGCCCCAGAAGCGCGTGCGATGAAAAATCTCTACCCAGAAGAGATCTTCCAAGAATTTGAAGGGGAAGAGTCGAGCTGGTGGCAGTTTGACTGCCGTGTAAACTGGTTGCTGGAAAAACTGAAAGCGCAACGCAGTGAGAAAGTTCTCGTGATCGCTTCGCGTGCCAGCACGGCGTTGCAACTGGAACAAGCATTACGTGAGCGTGAAGGCATTCGTGCTACCGTTTTCCATGAAGGCATGTCGATTCTTGAGCGAGACAAAGCTGCGGCTTACTTCGCGCAAGAAGAGGGCGGCGCGCAGGTGCTGATTTGTAGTGAAATCGGCTCTGAAGGTCGTAACTTCCAATTTGCTAACCAGTTGGTGATGTTTGACCTGCCATTCAACCCAGATTTGCTTGAACAACGTATTGGCCGTTTGGACCGTATTGGTCAAAAACGCGATATCGATATTCATGTGCCTTACCTGCAAGGAACGGCACAAGAAGTCTTGGCGCGTTGGTTTAATGAAGGCCTCAATGCATTTGCTGAAACTTGCCCAACAGGCCGCACGGTCTATGACCAAGTCTCTGATCAACTGATCGAGATGTTGGCATCGGGTTCCAATGAGGCGTTGGATGATGTGATTGCGGAATCCGCCAAACTGAATCAAGCGTTGAAAGCCGATCTAGAGCAAGGGCGTGACCGTCTGTTGGAAATGCATTCCAACGGTGGTGAGAAAGCACAGCAAATCGTGGCGGAGATTGCCGCCAAAGATGGCGATACCAACCTAGTGAGTTTTGCGCTTAGCTTGTTTGATACCATTGGTTTGAACCAAGATGACAAAGGTGAAAATGCCATCGTGGTAACACCATCGGAGCACATGATGGTGCCGAGCTACCCAGGTTTGCCGTACGAAGGCGCGACGATTACCTTCGACCGTGATACGGCGTTGTCACGCGAAGACATGCACTTTATCAGTTGGGAACACCCAATGATCCAAGGTGGTATGGATTTACTGATGAGTGAAGGGGTGGGCACTTGTGCCGTTTCTCTGCTCAAGAACAAAGCATTGCCAGTCGGCACTTTGCTGTTGGAGCTGATTTATGCGGTGGACGCGCAAGCGCCGAAACGCAGTGGTATTGGTCGCTTCTTACCTCGCACGCCAATTCGTTTGATGATGGACGCTCGTGGCAACGATCTCTCTGCCCAAGTGGAATTTGAAAGCTTTAACCGTCAATTGAGCCCAGTGAATCGCCATTTGGCGAGCAAATTGGTTTCGTCGGTGCAAAACGATATCCATCGTTTGATTGAAGCGGGTGAC
Organism: Vibrio sp. 03_296; assembly: GCF_002265885.1. NCBI lineage: Bacteria > Pseudomonadati > Pseudomonadota > Gammaproteobacteria > Vibrionales > Vibrionaceae > Vibrio > Vibrio sp. 03_296. Next base: position 29,626 of record NZ_NPKW01000027.1, on the reverse strand, counting down.
CAGTTGGTGGTGGAAAATGTCGAAGCAATTCGTCAGCAAGCACAGCAAGAGATGCAGCAGAGCCTAAATAGCGAACTTGAGCGTCTTCAAGCATTGAAAGCGGTCAACCCGAACATCCGTGATGAAGAAATTGAAGCGATTGACTCACAAATCAAAGAGTTGAACGGTTACATCGCGAAGGCGCAGTTCCAGTTGGATTCACTGCGTCTGATTGTGGTGAGCCACAACTGATCCCGAGTGATCCGTTAAACGACCATCGGCTCCTTTACTGGAGCCGTTTTGTTATTACAATATGCCCGTTAATTTTGCAGTGAGACTTTGCCATGGCAATGCTTGAGTACCTTCCACCGACCGATCCTTGGACGGAGATTATTTTCGAAGATGACCATATTTTGGCGGTCAACAAACCTTCGGGATTGCTTTCGGTTCCGGGGCGCTTGCCAGAGCATCACGACAGCATGTGGAGCCGCTTGCAAGAACAGTATCCGGAGATCCAAGTGGTGCATCGCCTGGATATGTCGACCTCAGGTTTAATGGTGTTTGCCAAGAACAAGCGCGCAGAAGCGGCATTAAAGAAGCAGTTTCAATACCGTTTAACGCATAAGGTCTACTACGCACGCGTGTGGGGCCATGTAGAAGCAGATTCAGGCATGATTGATTTGCCACTGATTTGTGATTGGCCAAACCGCCCGATGCAGAAGGTGTGTCATGAACATGGCAAGCCATCGCAAACGGCGTTTCAAGTTGCCAAACGCGAAGTGCATGCCAATGGAGCGCAAACCACGATTATGCGTTTACTTCCCGTAACGGGGCGTTCACACCAGCTGCGCGTACACATGCAGGCATTGGGGCATCCGATCGTCGGCGATGAATTTTACTCCCAAGGTGACGCGTTTACCTTCTCCGATCGTCTTGAATTGCATGCCGCAGAGCTGAGTTTTTATCATCCTAAGAGTCATTGGTTACGCAGCTTGTTCGTTCCTTGTGACTTTTATCCGGATGCCGAAGAGATGATCTTTTCATATTTCGATCCTGCGCGTAAATTACCGGATTACAAGTCGCTGCCCAAGAGCTAGGCTCTCGCCTTTCACATTTTCGATTTCTTTTCACTGGCAGTGCGTAAGGAGTTTTTATGTCGCTGCCTGTTGTGGTTTTTCTCGACCGCGCCACCATTCCTGCCCACATTACCCTGCCGACCTTGGCGTTTGAGCATCGCTGGGTTGAATACGATTTCACGTCGCCAGAGCAAGTCCTTGAACGTCTGCAAGAGGCCGATATTGTCATCACCAATAAAGTGCTGCTCAATCAAGCTGTGTTGGCGCAATTACCGAACTTGCGGATGATTGCAGTCGCCGCAACCGGATTTAACAACGTCGATGTGGAGTATTGCGCGGAACAAGGCATTGCCGTCGCGAATGTGCGAGGCTACGCAACGCGATCAGTGCCTGAACACGTGATTGCTATGCTGTTTGCGCTGCGTCGCAACCTGTTTGGCTATCATCAAGATATTGCTGCCGGAGTATGGAAAAAGGACAAGCAGTTTTGCTTTTTTAGCCACTCGATTGGCGATATGGCGGGCTCGACGTTAGGCATTATTGGTTCTGGCGCATTAGGGCAAGCGACGGCGCAGTTGGCGCAAGCTTTGGGTATGAAGGTGCTGTTTGCCGAGCGAAAAGGGCAAAACGATTGTCGTCAGGGTTATCACCCTTTTGAAGAGGTGCTGGCGCAGGCTGATGCGATTTCTCTTCATTGCCCGCTTTCCGCGCAAACACACCATTTAATTGGCGCGGCAGAGTTGGCCAGCATGAAAAGCAACGCGATTTTAATCAACACTGGGCGTGGTGGTTTAGTCGATGAACAGGCTTTGGTCGAGGCGTTGAAAGAGGGTGACATTGCGGCGGCTGGCGTGGACGTGTTTACCGCAGAGCCTGCCGATGAAACCAATCCACTGCTCGCAAACATGCATTTGCCAAACTTGCTGCTCACGCCGCATGTGGCGTGGGGCAGTGATTCTGCGATTACTCAGTTGTGTGAGATTTTGCTGGAAAACATCAACGCCTATTGGCGAGGTGAAACGCTCAACCGTTTGGTGTAGCGAGCACCCATGAAAAAGGGTGACTTAATGTCACCCTTTAAAATCGGTTGGATTGGCGATTATTTACGAACCGCGATCGCTTCGATTTCGATGCCCACGTCTTTTGGTAGACGAGCCACTTCCACACATGAACGTGCTGGGTAGTGCGCGACGTTGTGCTCGTCGAAGAAGTTACCATACACTTCATTTACTGTGCCAAAATCGTTGAGATCTTTAACGAATACCGTCATTTTCACGATGTCGCCTACCGTCAAGCCAGAGGCTTCTACCACCGCTTTGACGTTGTCGAGTGATTGGCGAGCTTGCGCTGCGATGTCTGCTGGCACTTCGCCTGTTGCTGGGTTTACTGGGATTTGGCCAGAGGTCAGTACCATATTGCCTAGGTCTACGCCTTGGATGTATGGGCCGATTGCAGCAGGTGCTGAGTCTGTATGAAGTACTTTAGTCATTATTATGTTCCGTCTTGATTGCAAGGAAAACAAAGAGCGTTCAGTGTGCCGTGAAAGAAATGATTGGTAAAGAAAAAATCCCCGCTAGGTAGGCGGGGATCGTATCGATTAACGCTCAGTGACGATCTCTCGGGAGAAGACTTTTTCACAATATTTACACTTCAAACGTACGTCGCCTTTTTTCTCAAACACGCGAAAGTTACTCGCAACTGGCTCATTGTGCGTAATGCAGTTGGTGTTTGGGCATTCAAACACATCACTGACAAACTCAGGCAGCTCCAACGCGAGCTTCTTCACCACTTGGTAATCTTCAATTTGATTGACGGTGGCGTGAGGCGCGTAAAGGGCCAATTTGCTCGCTTGCTCTTCGTTGATAAACACGTTTTCAATCTTGAGCAAATCTTTGTTACCCAGAGCGGATGAAGGCAAATTTAAGCCAATGGTGACACGCTGCGATGAGTTGTGCATATCAAACAATTTGAGCACCTTGATGCCTACTTGTGCTGGAATGTGGTCGATCACTGTACCGTTTTTAATCGCTTCAACCTGCAATTTTGTCTCTTTGTTCATCTTGATTCTCCTACTTACAGTGATTCGTTCAGTACCAGTGCCAACAAGGCTTCACGGGCGTAAACGCCGTTTCCTGCTTGCTGGAAGTAGTAAGCGTGCGGTGTTTTGTCGACGTCAGTGGTGATTTCATCCACACGTGGCAGTGGATGCAGCACTTTGAGGTTCTCACGTGCGCCTTCCAATAGCGCTGCGGTGAGGATGTAGGCCGACTTAATGTGCGCGTATTCCGATTCATCGAAACGCTCTTTTTGTACGCGCGTCATGTAGAGAATGTCCAGCTCAGGGATCACGGTTTCCATGTCGGTGTGCAGACTGTAGCTGATGCCAGCTTCATCCAGATCTTCAAGAATGTAATCTGGCATCGCCAACGCATCCGGAGCCACAAAGAAGAAGCGGATGTTGTTGAATTTTGCCAAGGCTTGAGTTAACGAATGTACGGTGCGGCCGTATTTTAAGTCACCGACAAACGCCACATTCAAGTTGTCCAAACGACCTTGCGTTTCGGAGATGGTGAACAGATCAAGCAGCGTTTGGGTTGGATGCTGGTTAGCACCATCACCGGCGTTGATCACCGGAACGCCGTTAGAAAATTCAGAAGCCAGACGCGCGGCCCCTTCTTGTGGGTGACGCATGACAAAAGCATCCACATAGTTTGAGATGACTTGCACAGAGTCAGACAGCGTTTCGCCTTTTTTTGCCAGCGAGGTGTTGCCACCATCGTCAAAACCAATGACATCGCCACCGATGCGTTGGATGGCCGTTTCAAACGACAAGCGAGTACGGGTGGAAGGCTCGAAGAAACAACTCGCGACGACCTTGTTCTTTATCAGTTCTGGGTTTGGCTCTGCTTTTAACTGACCTGCCGTTTTGACAATCAATTCCAGCTCAGCGCGGCTAAGCTCTGGAATGGAGATAATGTGCTTCTTATAAAGCGAGTTTGTCATAATCGTCTTCCCTATCTGAATGTTTCAGGCATAAAAAAGCCCCCCATTACGGGAGGCTTCAAAATTCTATTGGTTGAACAAATACAATGGCAGAAGAAACGACGCCATGCAGGTGGGATTGCGTACCTGCTCGTCGTGTTTTGTTACTGCGATGATCCATTGTTATTTACCAACCCTCGGACAAATTGCCGAGCATTATACGCATAAGAAAAGCGAGCGCAAGCGATTACATCAAGCTTTAGGTCTGAAATGTAATCGATTAACTGCCTAAAGTTGCAACCATCACGGCTTTGATGGTGTGCATGCGATTTTCGGCTTCATCAAATACAATCGAGTGCTCAGATTCAAACACCTCTTCGGTTACTTCCAAGCCTTTCATACCAAACTTGTCGGCCACTTGTTTGCCAATGGTGGTTTCGTCGTTGTGGAAAGCAGGTAGGCAATGCATAAATTTGACATTCGGATTGCCGGTTTGCTTGAGGACGTTCATATTGACTTGATAAGGCTTCATCAAGGCCACTCGCTCATCCCAAGCCTCGGGTGATTCACCCATGGAGACCCAAACATCGGTATAGAGGAAATCACAGCCTTGTACCCCTTCAGCGACACTTTCGGTCAGAGTAATCTTGCCACCGGTTTGTTTGGCAATGGCTTGGCAGGCGGTCACGAGTTCTTCATCGGGCCAATAAGCTTGCGGGCCAACAAGGCGAACATCCATGCCCATTTTGGCAGCGCCCACCATCAACGAATTGCCGACGTTATTTCGCGCATCACCAAGGTAGGCAAACTTGATCTCAGCAAGTGGTTTTCCTTGGCTGTGTTCAAGCATGGTCAGAAAGTCAGCAAGAATTTGTGTAGGATGAAATTCGTCAGTTAAGCCGTTCCATACCGGAACACCAGCATAAGCGCCAAGTTCTTCGACGATCGCTTGGCCAAAGCCACGATATTGAATGCCATCGTACATGCGACCCAACACTCGTGCAGTGTCTTTCATCGACTCTTTATCACCAATTTGCGAGCCAGAAGGGCCGATATAGGTGACTTGTGCGCCTTGATCAAAGGCGGCGACTTCAAAAGCACATCGGGTACGAGTTGACGCTTTCTCAAAGATCAATGCAATGTTTTTGCCCAGTAGTTTCTTCTGCTCAGTGCCAGCGTATTTGGCTTTCTTAAGATCAGCAGACAGATCGATCAAAAACTGGATCTCTTTTGTCGAGAAGTCCAACAACTTGAGGAAGTTGCGATTCCGGAGATTAAATGCCATGACTCGTTCCTTATTTATCCATCGTCATGGCGCTAGTAAAACATATAAATGCTACTTTTGTGAATAATTATTTTAAACTTGAGAATAAAAAAGCCAACTTCAAAAGTTGGCTTTAGTGAGAACATTAGCACGAAGTTAGATATCATCACGCTCAATCGGGCAACTCATGCAGCGTGCACCACCACGGCCACGGCCTAATTCATTCCCCGGAATGGTGAGCACTTCAATGCCCGCTTTATCGTATTTCTCATTGGTGTAGACGTTGCGTTCATAACCAATGACCACTCCAGGCTTCACGGTTAACACGTTATTGGCATCGTTCCACTGTTCACGTTCTGCCTCATAACTATCACCACCGGTGGTAATGATATTGAGGTGATTCAAGCCCAGCGCACGTTCAATGGCGTGCAAATAGTTATGCAAAGCTTCTACGTGCATCTCGCCATTGCCTTTTGGCGTTAAGCGCCAAGTGTGCAGATCTTTACGCATGATCTCTGGGTAAACAGAAAAAGTATCAACATCCATGTGCGTCATTACCGTATCTAAGTGCATGCACGAACGATGTTTTGGCAGCTCAATGGCGATCACTTCCTTTGCTTGGCCATGTTTAAACAGATTCGCAGCTAAGTTTTCCACCCCTTGTGGTGTGGTGCGCTCTGACATGCCAATCAGCACGGCGCCTTTACCTATCACTAACACATCACCCCCTTCAATGTTGGCGTTGTCGTAATGCAGGTCTTCGTTGCCAAAGTATTTGATGAAATCTTGCCCCGCGAAGATGGGGTGCCACTGATAAATCGCCCGCAAATGGTTGGTCTCACGTTGACGTGCGGGTTTCATCATTGGATTGAGCGAAACACCGCCATAAACCCAGCATGACGTATCACGGGTAAAGAGATGATTCGGGAGCGGTTCAATCACGAAGTCTAATGGCTGCTTCATGCGCGGCAGCATAGAGGCCGATTGAATGGGTAATTCAGAGTAAGCCAGACCACCCAGCAAAATAGTTGCAAGGTGTTCGTTGTCCATCTCCGAAAGGTAACGGCGTAAGTCGCGCGCAAAAATCGGGCCGTAGCGAAAATCGGAGATTTGAACATCTAACAGCCATTGCTTAGCTTCTGGCACGGCGAGAGTATCCACCATCAAATCGTGCAGAAGTAGCACCTCTACACCTTGTTGGCGCAACGTATCGGCAAACGCATCGTGCTCTTTACCTGCCGCTTCAACCAGTAAAACATCGTCAAACAGCAGTTCATGACAATTTGAAGGGGTAAGGTGGGTTAGGGCTCTTTCTGGTCGATTAAGAAGGACTCGGCGCAACTGACCGACTTCAGAACCTACATACAACTTACTCATTTTGCATCCTTACAGTTTATCCTGGCGCTATTTATGACAATCTTTTGTATAAGATGCAAATCATCTAGCTTTGTTTAAGTTCTGCGTTTATGAGTTTTTGTGATATTAATTGCTCTTTATGTTGTCGATTTTAGGGTTTTATTTTGGTTGGCTGTGTTTGAATAAAACACGGTAGGATTGATTTTTTATGCGTAAACGGTGTTTTGCTTACTTTGAGTCATTTTGAATAAAACGTGATTTTTTATTCAAAAAACTGCATTTTATCGTTCGGCTTAGGCGTTATTCATGCTAGAAGCGCATTTGCTTACTGCATGAAGTGGCGCGATAAGGGCAATTCTATTTATCTATATTTCATCTTCTTGGCGTTAGGATGTTCTGAATATTAATAAATTGGCACTATTGTTAAAAATGTGTTGTTTTGCATTATGGTGAAGGCCCATTTTGAGGTTAAGCAGTAAAAGATAGGTTGTATGTCGCTTTGTCGGTGGCTTTTCTGGGCGATCCATGCCATATTTCACCGCAACAAATTGATCCAATTTAGAGTAACGATTCCGGAGCTAAAACATGTCTCACGAAGATGAATATCTATCAGTAGAAGAGTTAATTGAGATTCAAAAGGAAGAGACTCGCGATATTATCGCTGCTCTGCTTGAAGATGGCAGCGATCCTGAAGCACTGTATGAAATCGAGCACCACCTATTTGCTGAAGATTTCGACACCCTAGAAAAAGCGGTTGTTGAAGCATTTAAGATGGGCTTTGAAGTACTTGAAGCTGAAGAAACTGAAGACGAAGATGGCAATAAGCTGCTTTGTTGTGATGCAACCATGCAGTCGACCTTGGACGCTGAAACCATTGACGCTCAAGTAGAGAAGTTGGTTCATCTCGCTGAAAAATACGACATCATCTATGATGGTTGGGGCACTTACTACGAAGGTGAAGATGCGCTATACCAAGATGACGACGAAGACGAAGACTTCGAAGACTAATAAAACAAGAGCCGGCGATTGCCGGCTTTTGTTTGTGTTCCGTTTGCTCGCATAGCGTTGTTATTCATCTTGTTACACCCGCACAGAGAACAGCACTCGCTCATTAGCAGGGTTGTGTATATAATGCAGCAAACTTGATCTAGCTCAATTATGATATGCAACTCTCACTCACTGGTTATTGGCAACTTTCCCCGCTTACCGATCTCTCTATTCCACAAGATGATCTCTGCTTTCCCGCGCCACTGAGCGAGATTTTACCTGCTTCCCTCTCTGAGCAAGCCATTGCAGCGCAAGAATGGCACTTGATGCACGACATCGAAGTGGATGACAGTTTGCTGGCTTATCCTGCGGTTGAGATGGTGCTTGCTGGAGTGGATTACCATGCCGAAGTGCGCTTAAACGGCATTGCTGTGTTTGATTGTGATAAAAGTCAGTTTGAGTATCGCAAAGATATTCGTCCTTATCTGCAACATGGACGCAATCGCTTTGAAATTCTTTTTCTCGAAGAGGAAGAAGAATTGCTGTTTGAGGAAGACAGACTGGCATTGTGCGAGTTAGGGGCAAATGCCTATCAACCCAGTGATGGAAGAATGGGGATCTGGCGAGAGCCCTATTTACAGTTTATCCGCCACGTTCGTCTTGATCGCGTGACGACCGAGCAAATCTGGCACCATGGCGGTGGGTGCGAATTTAAAGTGGATCTCTACTATCAAACCTACACATCAGGTTTGATTTCAGCCTCAGTTAAGTTTGATGGCCGCCGCTACAGTATTCCTTTGGATCTGCGCAGCGATCACGCCAGTGCGCTATTCCAAATTGACGCACCGAGCCAACAGCACGAATATCAATTAGAAATTGAACTTGATGGGCAGATCTTGAGCGCACCAGTTGCTCTCGATGAGGCAACTTCGGTTACCCACTTTATTCGCTAGTTGCCTTATAAACGGCAACTCATCACCACTTCACAAGCGTCGTGTCCGGTTTGCCCGAGTGGCGCTTGCAGATGTTCAAATCCCAGCTTTTCATACAGGGCAATGGCTTCCTTCAAGCAGGTGGTCGTTTCTAGGTAACAGCGTTGATAACCCATTTTTTTCGCGGCGCTGCGGCTGAGCGAGACGATTTGCTTAGCCAAACCCTGCCCACGGCAAATGGGTAAGAAGTACATTTTTTGTAATTCGCAAACGCCTTCGACCCCTGCTAGCGCGGAAAAACCACCGCCACCGACGATCTTCCCTTGATATTCCACCACCCAATAGGCGGCATTTGCTTGTGAGTAGATGCTAAAAAGATCATCTAGGGTTGGATCGGCAACACTGTAGCCTTTATCGGCGGTTAACCCATACTCCGCAGAGACTTGACGAATCACACTAGCGATTGAGGCGTTGTCTTCAACGGTGATTGGGCGTAAGACAAAGTCCATTTTTTCTGACATAAGACCATTCGTATTTCAAATTATGATGGTCAAAACTATAGAGTCACTACACGGTTGGGTGCAAACAAAAACTGTGCGAATCGAGTGTTTGTTTTGCCGCGCTGTGGCGCAACCAAACCTTCTCGTGGAAGTAGTACACCACGGTGTTTATCGACGGCTCGAGCAATGCCATCACCCCACCGACAAATGCATCACCCGTCAACAAGTAAACCACGCTAAATGCCACGCTGAAATGTACGGTAGCAAAACTGGCGGTCTTGATTTTCGTCATCCACTGACGCGCTTTGAGCGCTGGCACGGTGGACCATGCTTTTTCATGGAAGTAAAACGCAATGGTATTGACCGCAGGTTCAATCATCGCAATCAAACTGCCGATGAGGATATCGCCTGTTAAGACGTAGGCGACAGTGAAAGCGACCGTAAAATGAAGTGCTGCAAAGGTAATGGTCTTTTTCATAATCTTATCTCTCATGATGCGTTTGGCTCGTTTTGCCACTGGTGACAGTATCATGGGAAAATCATGAAAGTTAAAATCGATTGAATTTATTATTTCAATAGTTAAATGCTATTGATTGTGTTTATTGATTGATTTATATAAAAAATTAGTTGATAAAACAAACCCTTGTCACTGAATGTATTTCGAACGTTCGGTTAAAATTACACGCTTTTTATAAAGTTAATGTTTGATTAATCAATAATAAATCGAAAAAACAACGTCAGGATAAAAATGAATGGACACTAAGCACATCACGAACTCAATTCAATTTAAAGGCCAAGGAGGGGAGTTCTTTGGTATTTGGATCGTCAACATCTTATTGTCGGTGATCACGCTAGGTATTTACTCTGCTTGGGCTAAGGTTCGCACCAAGCGCTACTTTTATGGCAACACCTTCATCGCGGGTGATAACTTCGAATACCACGCGCAACCGATGCAACTTCTCAAAGGGCGCTTGGTGGCGCTCGCTCTAGTGCTGATTTGGGTGGTAGCAAACTCATTTTTTCCATTAGCATCGTTGGTGTTGTTTGCGCTGTTCTATGTGGCGCTCCCTTGGCTTCTCTGGAGCAACGCCCGATTTGATTCTGCGATGACCAGTTACCGAAATGTCCACTTTGCTTTTAATGGCTCGTTGAAAGAGGCTTATATGTCGATACTAGGTCGCGGTCTGGCGTCGTTGCTTATTATCGCGATTTACATCGCTATTGTGGTGGCTTCAGCCAATGCGTCCGCGATGGTAGCCACATTATTGGGTTTTGGTACCTTGGTACTGATGTTTGTTTTGTACGCTTGGGTCGTCGCGGGTATTCACCAATATTTTGCCTCGGGTTATCAGTATGGGGATTGGAAGTTTGTCGCTAAGATTGAAACGGGCTTCTTCTTGAAAACGTACTGTAAAGCGATGTTGATTGGTTTCTTAACCGCAGTGGCTTTTATGATTGTGATGGGCACGTTTGTGTTGGGCTCTGACATTATGAATATCTTTGCTGGCGAAGTGGAGCTGCTGGAAGGGAAAGGGGATTTTGCGTATGTGGTGCTGACTTATCTGGTGACGATTACGATGTCACTGGGCATCACCGCCTATACCACGACTCGTATCCGCAATTATGTTTTCTCGAGGCTGGCCGCAACGGCAGAAACTCAGTCGGAGACGGAGTTTCGTTTTGCGTCAACCTTTGGTGCTTGGGATTACATGAGTTTGATTGTCACCAACTTCCTGTTGCAAGTGATCACGCTTGGCTTGGCTCGTCCTTGGGTGATGGTGCGCACCTCTCGCTACGTCGCTAGCCATACTGGTGTCATTGGCGATATGGATACGCTGAAAGCAACCGATCAAGATTCTGCGGTGAAGAACGCCATCAGTGATGAAGTGGCGCAAGCGTTTGATCTTGGTCTCAGTATCAGCTAATGCGTATCTTTGGAACCGCATTCCCGCCTCGTAGCTCAGAGCGCTGTGAGGCGGAGATCGACACTTCTCAACCACACTTGCTTGCTCTGCATGTGAATGGGGAGATTTTCAGTGCTGATTACCATTACCTGAAAATCAGTGAGCCTGTAGGTCGCTTACCAGTGCGTATTTCCTTTCCGAATGGTTGGGTGTTTGTCACAGAGCCCAGTACGGCGTTATCGAAATGGCTGGGTTTTCATAAAAAACAAAGCTTTGTTGACCGAATGGAAGGCAACATCCCTGCTTGGATTCTCTCTGTCATGGTGTGTTTGGCGGTGATCGCGGGGGGCTATTACTATCTGCTGCCTTGGGGAAGTCAGAAGATCGCTGAGAGCTTACCGGATTCCTTATCGATCGCCGTTGGAGAGCAGGTGCTGGATTCGCTTGATTTGCAGTTGCAACCCAGTCAATTACCTGAAGAGGAGCAGAGTGCTATTCGTCAAAGAGTTCAACAGTTTGCGCAGGTATTGCCAGAGTTGCCGTATGACATCAAGGTGGAGTTTCGTTCAATGCCAGAAGGCGCCAATGCGTTTGCGCTCCCCGGAGGAACGATTGTTTTGCTTGATGAGCTGGTGGCGCTTGCACAAACCCAGCAACAGTTGGACAGCATCATTCTGCATGAGATGGGCCATGTCCATCATCGTCATATGATGAAGCAGGTGGTTCACTCCACCATTCTTTCGGTAGCGGTCTCTCTCATCACAGGCGAAAGTTCTGGGATTGTTGATAACCTAGCGGGGGTTGGAGTGTTTATCGTCTCCAATGGTCAGTCTCGTGAAGCGGAAACGCAAGCGGATCTGTACGCGAAAAAGGCAATGAAACAGATCTATGGCACGAGTGCGCCATTGGCTGAGATGTTCGAGCTGTTTCAAACGCAGGAAATGATGGATCTTCCGGAGTGGTTTAGTTCTCACCCTAATTTTGCCGAGCGAATTGAAGCCGCAAGGGAAGAGTAACCAAGCATGCTTTGCTAAAATCGCGGTGCACCGTAGAGGATAAATACAAAAAGGCAGCGATAACGCTGCCTTTAGTTTTTTTATGAAGCTAACTCGAATTACAGTGCGGCGATGGTCGCTTTTTGTTCTTCAAGTTTTGCCAAGGTTTCTTGGTAGCCTTCCAGTTTCTCACGCTCTTTCGCGATAACTGCTTCAGGGGCTTTGGCAACGAAACCTTCGTTACCCAGCTTACCTTCGATGCGTTTGATTTCACCTTGCGTCTTCGCGACTTCTTTATCCAAACGAGCAAGCTCTGCATCTTGGTCGATCAAACCCGCCATTGGGATCATCAGCTCAGATTTCGCCACAAGTGCTGTTGCACAGGCTGGTGTTTCTTCGCCTGCAGCCAACACACGAACTGACTCAAGTTTCGCTAGTGACATCAATACTTGTTTGTTCGCTTCTAGGCGCGCTGCATCTTTTTCGTCGGCTTTTAGCATCACTTCCAGCGGTTTACCTGGGTTGATATCGTATTCAGCACGTAGGTTACGGATGCTAGTAATGAACGCTTTCACCCATTCGATGTCGTCTAGCGCTTCTTGGTTGAAGTTCGCTTCATCGTATTGAGGCAGAGATTGCAACATGATTGTCTCGCCTTCAACACCGTCTACGAGTGGCTTGATGCTTTGCCAGATCGTTTCGGTGATGTAAGGAATCACTGGGTGAGCGAGACGTAGCGTTTTCTCAAGCACTGTGATGAGTGTACGGCGAGTACCGCGTTGTTGCGCTTCAGTACCTTTCCATAAAACTGGTTTGGTCAGCTCTAGGTACCAGTCACAGAATTGGTTCCAGATGAATTCGTACAGCGTGTTTGCCGCCATATCGAGACGGTAGTTGTCGATATGGTTGTTGAATGCTTTCGCTGCCAGTTCAAACTGAGACTCGATCCACTTGTCCGCTAGTGAGTATTCGATCTCACCTGCGCCAAAGCCACAATCTTGCTCTTCTGTGTTCATCATTACGTAACGGCTTGCGTTCCATAGCTTGTTACAGAAGTTACGGTAACCTTCAAGACGCTTCATATCCCAGTTGATATCGCGACCTGTTGATGCCATTGCAGCAAGTGTGAAACGTAGTGCGTCAGTACCGTAGGCTTCGATACCGTTTTCAAACGTTTTACGCGTGTTCTTCTCGATCTTCGCTGCTAGCTGAGGCTGCATCATGTTGCCACAACGCTTCTCTACTAGAGACTCTAGGTCGATACCATCGATCATGTCGATTGGGTCAAGTACGTTACCTTTCGACTTAGACATCTTGTCGCCGTTTTCGTCACGGATCAGACCGGTAACGTAAACGGTTTTGAATGGAACTTGTGGTTTGCCGTTTTCGTCTTTGACGAAGTGCATGGTCATCATGATCATGCGCGCAACCCAGAAGAAGATGATGTCGAAACCAGTCACGAGTACGTCTGAAGGGTGGAAGACTTTCAGATCGTCAGTTTGCTCAGGCCAGCCTTGCGTGCCGAACGTCCATAGTGCAGAAGAGAACCAGGTATCCAGTACGTCTTCGTCTTGGTGTAGTTCAATCACAGACTCTAGGTTGTGGTTTTGACGAACTTCTTCTTCGCTGCGACCGACGTATACATTGCCTTGGTTGTCGTACCAAGCCGGGATACGGTGACCCCACCATAGTTGACGAGAGATACACCAGTCTTGAACGTCACGCATCCAAGAGAAGTACATGTTTTCGTATTGCTTAGGCACGAATTGGATGTCGCCATTTTCTACGGCTTCAACCGCTGTTTTCGCTAGAGGCGCAGTACGCACGTACCATTGGTCAGTCAGCATTGGTTCGATAACTACACCACCACGGTCGCCGTAAGGCACTTGTAGATCGTGATCTTTCACTTCTTCAAGCAGACCTAGCTCATCGAACTCCGCCACGATCGCTTTACGCGCTGCAAAACGCTCCATACCGTGGTACTTAGCTGGTAGCTCAGTGCTGTAAGCGTCGCTTGCTTCACCGTTGGTCGTGAACACTTCTGCCGCATCACGGATGTTGGCGTCAAACGTCAGAATGTTGATCATTGGTAGCTGGTGGCGCTTACCCACTTCGTAGTCGTTGAAGTCGTGCGCTGGGGTGATTTTCACACAGCCAGTCCCTTTTTCCATATCGGCGTGCTCATCGCCCACGATAGGGATACGGCGATCAACGATAGGCAGGATGATGTCTTTACCGATCAGATCTTTGTAACGTGGATCTTCTGGGTTAACTGCCACACCCGTATCGCCTAGCATGGTTTCTGGACGAGTTGTTGCAACAACGATGTAATCTTTGCCATCTGCTGTTTTAACGCCATCGGCTAGTGGGTAGCGGAAGTGCCACATGTGGCCTTTGGTGTCTTTGTTCTCTACTTCTAGATCTGAGATCGCTGTGTGCAGTTTAGGGTCCCAGTTAACTAGGCGCTTACCGCGGTAGATGAGGTCATCTTCGTATAGACGAACGAATACCTCCTGAACGGCGTTAGACAGGCCTTCATCCATGGTGAAGCGTTCACGATCCCAGTCTACTGATGCGCCAAGACGACGAAGCTGCTTAGTAATCGTGCCGCCTGATTCGCCTTTCCATTCCCAGATTTTGTCGATGAAGGCTTCGCGACCGTAATCGTGTTTGGTTTTGCCTTCTTCTGCAGCGATCTTACGCTCAACAACCATCTGAGTAGCGATACCTGCGTGGTCAGTACCGACTTGCCAAAGGGTATTTTTACCCTTCATACGCTCACAACGGATCAGTGTATCCATGATCGTATCTTGGAACGCGTGGCCCATATGTAGGCTACCAGTGACGTTCGGTGGCGGGATCATGATGCTGTATGATTCTTTTGACGTGTCACCGTGTGGCTTAAAGTAGCCTTGCTCTTCCCAAGTCTTATACAGATCTTGTTCGATTGAGGTTGGGTTGTATGTTTTTTCCATGGGAGCTTAATCTGGTTAAGTTAATCTAGGTCAATCTTTATAAGTGAACTCTCTATTGGGAGAGCTTAACTATAAGGATTGACCGCTAGTTGTGTTCAATTTCGATTGTTTGCAGTTGGTAACCTGCTTGACGGTAGATTTTATACCTTTCTCGCGCGAGCTGTTTAGCTTTTTCTTCGCAAGGGACGAAGTCTACCACCTCAGCAAACTTGTTCGCAAAGGTTGTCTCATTTTTCGCCAAATTTATTACCAGTTGGCGGTTCCAGCTTGGCTTGACACCTTCGTGACCTATCTCAATATTGGTGGCGTGTTTGGGGCCTTCGCCGACCAAATTATGCGCAACAAACTGAGCGGGCTCAACTTGCCAAAAGTATTCTGCAATTTGCTCTGCGTGCTGTTTACTTTCTCCATTGAGATACACCTTCGCTCCTTGCTTGGCAAAATGGTGGGCAAGGAACACCACATAGTGAGCAAGACCTTCCGGCGTTGCTTGTGGAGTGTGTTCTCGGACAATGTAAAACGTAGCTCTTTGCATGTCTTGTTCGTCTCTTTGGCGATGAAAAAAGGGCCTTGCGGCCCTTTTTACATTGACTTGAATTATTCTTCAGTCTCTTGGCCACTGCGATTTAGCAGGAATTGGACCAGCATAGAGACAGGACGACCCGTCGACCCTTTGGCTGCGCCAGACTTCCATGCCGTGCCTGCGATGTCTAGGTGTGCCCAGTTGTATTTCTTAGCAAATTTAGACAAGAAGCATGCTGCAGTGATGGTACCACCAGGACGGCCACCAATGTTTGCCATGTCGGCAAATGGGCTCTTTAGCTGTTCATGGTATTCATCCGCCATTGGTAGGCGCCAAGCACGATCGCTAGATTGTTCAGAAGCATTGACGAGCTCGTGAGCAAGAGGATTGTGGTTAGACAGAACACCAGTAATGTGGTGACCCAATGCAATAACACAAGCGCCAGTGAGCGTCGCAACGTCAACCACGCAGTCAGGCTCAAAACGCTCAACGTAAGTCAGAGCATCACACAGTACCAAACGACCTTCTGCATCGGTATTGAGTACTTCTACGGTTTGACCTGACATAGTCGTTAGGATATCACCTGGACGGTAAGCGTTGCTGCCTGGCATGTTTTCACAACCAGCAAGCACGCCAATCACGTTGACTGGTAGGTTCAGTTTTGCCAGCGCTTTCATCGTGCCGAATACGGAGGCTGCGCCACACATGTCGTATTTCATTTCATCCATGCCTTCGCCTGGTTTCAGTGAAATACCGCCTGAATCGAATGTTAGGCCTTTACCGACAAGAACAATCGGTTTGGCTTCTGAATCTGGATGGCCTTTGTATTCGATGATAGACATCATCGATTCATTTTTCGAACCGCGACCGACCGCGAGGTAAGAAGACATACCCAGTTTTTCCATCTCTTGCTCACCAATGATTTTGGTGGTGATGGTTTCGTAGTCATCCGCTAGACGACGCGCTTGAGAGGCGAGGTAAGCTGGGTTTGCGATGTTTGGTGGCATGTTGCCAAGGTCTTTACAGGCTTTCACACCTGAAGCAATCGCCAAACCGTGAGTGATGGCTTTCTCACCTAGGTTCAGTTCACGACGAGTTGGTACGTTGAAGACGAGCTTACGTAGTGGGCGACGTGTTTCTGGCTTCACGCTCTTGAATTGATCAAAGGTATACAGGCCATCTTTCGTTGCTTCAACCGCTTGGCGCACTTTCCAGTACGTGTCACGGCCTTTAACGTGCAGTTCAGTTAGGAAGCACACCGCTTCCATAGAGCCTGTTTCGTTAAGTGTATTGATGGTTTTCTGAATGATCTCTTTATATTGGCGTTCACCAAGCTCACGCTCTTTACCGCAACCAACTAAAAGAACACGTTCAGAAAGCACACCTGGAACTTGATGCAGCAGTAGCATCTGACCTGGTTTACCTTCTAGATCACCACGGCGAAGTAGTGAACTGATGTAACCGTCACTGATTTTATCGAGTTGTTCGGCTACTGGAGAAAGGCGACGTGGTTCAAACACACCAACAACGATACATGCGCTACGTTGTTTCTCTGGACTGCCACTTTTTACACTGAACTCCATGCGTACTCCTACATCCTGAAGACAAATAGTTCTAAATGTTAGATAATGACCGCTTACTTGTTGAATTCTATTCTCGGTCTACTCTGTAAGTTACAGATTAACATTTAGTCAGTTTTTTTGAAAAATAAAAGGTTCAACGGGAAATTATAGTGATTCGACCAAAAAAACAAGTTTTGTATAGGTAATTTCAGCGTGATTATTGTTAGATATTTGATCCGCGAAACACTCAAGAGCCAATTTGCGATCTTTTTCGTACTTTTTTTGGTGTTTCTCAGCCAGCAGTTCATTAGTGTGTTAGCGGATGCGTCGGATGGCGATATTCCGGCCAGTTTGATCATGTCGATTGTCGCGTTGAACATGCCATCGATGGGACTGTTAATGCTACCACTCAGTCTGTATATCGGTATTTTGATTACCTTTGGTCGACTTTACGCGGAAAGTGAAATCGTGGTGATGAACGCCACGGGTATTGGCAATAAGTTCCTGATTCAAGCTGCATTGTACTTGGCAGTGATCACCTCCGGCGTGGCTGCGTTCAACTCATTGTGGTTGTCTCCTTGGTCGATGGATCGTGTTGAGCAACTGACCGAACAGGTGGCGGCTGAAAATAGTGTCGATTTATTAAAGAAAGGCCAATTTCAGTTCACTCCTGATCGCTCTTCGGTGGTTTTCATTGATGATATTAAAGATAAACAGCTGTCTAATGTATTTGTCGCACAGCTTATGCCCAGAGATTCCATTCTACCGAGCGTGATGTTCGCTAATGGCGGTGAGGTGAAAGAGCTGTCTGATGGTCGTCAGATCATCTCTATGAAGCAAGGGACACGCTACGAAGGCGTGCCAACTCGCGTAGAGTACATGATCACGGAATTTGAACAGTACGATGGTTTAATTGGTCAACGTTCTGTCAAACAGCGAGGGCGAGATTGGGATGCGATTCCAACGCTAGAGCTGATTGGTCATCCTGACCCAGAAGCGCAAGCTGAACTGCAATGGCGAGTTTCCCTATTCGTTTGTATCCCTCTACTGACCATGCTGGTTATCCCACTTTCAGCGGTGAACCCGCGTCAAGGGCGATTTGCCAAAATGGGGCCGGCTATCCTTATTTATCTTGCGTATTTCTTGTCGATCAGTGCAACGAAATCTGCGTTGGAAGAGGGGGATATTTCTGCCTCGATTGGTATGTGGCCTATTAATGGTTTGCTACTGCTGGTGGCGATTATGGCGAATTTCATGGACAGCGTTGCCGTTAGACGAATCAAAGACAATTTTAGAAAGAAGAGGCTAGCGTAAATCGTGTTTAAAATTTTAGACCTTTACATCGGTAGAACGATCGTAGCAACCACCTCTTTGGTATTGGTCACCTTTGTTGGCCTTTCTGGCATCATTAAGTATGTTGAGCAATTGCGTAAAGTGGGCAAAGGGACATATGACCTCTTGCATGCGCTGTACTTTGTTGTTTTGAGCATTCCTCGCGATATCGAAATGTTTTTCCCAATGGCCGCCTTGCTTGGTGCTCTGATTGGGCTTGGCATGCTGGCGTCAAGTTCAGAATTGGTGGTGATGCAGGCTGCTGGTTTTTCTAAGCTGGATATCGGCGTCTCCGTGTTAAAAACCGCAGTACCGTTAATGCTGGTGGTGATGGCTCTGGGTCAATGGGGCGCACCAGACGCACAGAAAATGGCCCGCGATTTGCGTTCATTTGCCTTATCTGGCGGTAGTATTGTTTCCGTGCGCAGTGGTGTCTGGGCCAAAGATGCTAATGATTTTATCTTTATCGGTAAGGTAGATGAGGACAAGCTCTATGGGCTTAACATGTGGAAGTTTGACCAGAATAAGAAGCTGCAATCGGTCATTTTTGCCGAAGAGGTTGATTACCAACAAGACAATCGCTGGTTGATGCGTTACGTGCAAATAACCGATATGCAAGATGAGAAAGTCATTTCCAAACATTCATTAGAGCAGATGGAATGGGAAACCTCATTGGCTCCCGATAAGTTAGCTGTTGTGACGGTAAAACCGGAAGAGCTTTCTCTTAGTGGCCTTTATGACTATGTGACCTATCTCAAAGCCTCCGAGCAAGATGCTTCTCGCTACGAGTTAGCGTTTTGGCGTAAGTTGACTCAGCCCATTTCGATTGCAGTGATGATGTTGATGGCATTGTCATTTGTATTTGGTCCGCTTCGAAGTGTCACTATGGGGGCGAGAGTGATCTCAGGTGTGATTGCGGGTTTTGCTTTTTACATTTCCAGCGAGTTCTTTGGGCCTTTGACGTTGGTGTATGGTATTCCACCAGTGTTTGGCGCAGTGGCTCCGAGTATTGTGTTCTTTATCGTTGCAGTGATGTTGTTGAACCGAAAACTGCAATAAATAATGGGATTGACTTGCGAAAGAAAAGAAGATGGAAGGCAATATGCCTTCCATTTTTTATTGTGTCTTTAACTCGAGCGCCTAGATTGATCGGCTTGGGATTATCTTACTTTAGGAAGCAAAACGACTTCCGTTTTGGCCCAAATGTCGTGAAAACCCCTTTTCTTCGGGTCGATTGGTACAG
The DNA here is from genome assembly GCF_002265885.1 of Vibrio sp. 03_296. NCBI lineage: Bacteria > Pseudomonadati > Pseudomonadota > Gammaproteobacteria > Vibrionales > Vibrionaceae > Vibrio > Vibrio sp. 03_296. The sequence continues at coordinate 10,016 of NZ_NPKW01000027.1, read as the reverse complement.
TGAAATTTGCCAAACCAAATGCAGAAGTGGCAATGCGTATTAGAGCTTGAGTTGAGGTAATCATCGAACCATCGTGATTACGTACTTGAATCTTCCATGCTCGCATTCCAAGCGTTTGGCCTGCTTGAGTCCAAAAATAGACTAAGAAGTAGATCCATACAGCGGCAAGATAGAAAGTAAAGAGTGGGCTGATGATTGGGTGTCGGCTGAGTAAATCTGCGGCATCCACATATTCGCCATAACTGATCAAGCCCATCCCATTCAGTGCAAACAGGATGGCCATCACGACTCCGGCCGCCATCATTTCTAAAGCAATAATAATCAAAGCGTCATAAAAAAGTGCCGCAAGGCGACGAAAAAGCCCAGCAGGCGGTAATGTTGTTGTAGTCATCATCGTTCACTTACCATTCAAATTGTGCGTCAGGATATAGATTCAACCCTATGAAGAAAAGAGAGCTAGAGCACACTGTGTTCATTTGTGGCGAAAACTTAGGCAAACGGTAATTATTTCAATCTTTTGCTCTTGCACAACCGAAAAGCTTACGTATAATGCCAAGCATCGAAAGGCGATAGCCTAAAGATGCCGGTGTGGTGAAATTGGTATACACGACGGATTCAAAATCCGTTTCCTTCGGGAGTGGCGGTTCAAGTCCGCCCACCGGTACCATACATAGAAAGGTCGCTTTTATAGCGGCCTTTCGTCGTTTTGGGCTTTTGAAAAACTCTCTTTGCTCTCTTTCTGCATTTGTATTGCTTTCTCTCCTATGCCGCCGCTTTTCTAGCACTAAGTGTTCAATCAAGCAGACTTTGTCACAAGTACCTTAATTTAAAATACTTCAATCACTTCGTTGAGCTCTTAAGCGAGTCGTGTTTCTCCGACATAAACAAAAAAAGCGCGGAGAAGACTCCGCGCAAACTATCTACATTGTGATAGCAGGAACAGCTTATAGAGCTGTGAATAAGGTGTTCTGTGTGTCAGGTGTCCACGTTACTTGTGAGACATGCGGAACATTGACGAGATAGCGTACTCCTTTGTAACTCACCACATCGCCTTGAGCGTACTCCACATTCAACATCCAGTTTGTTGCTGGATCTGCATTGGTCCATAGGCTAGAGGTTGCTGAGGGGGCCCAATCAGCTTGCGCTGTGTGGCTGGTGACGGCTTTGTAAACCGTCCCTTGATGAAGGACATAGGTGCCTGTTGAGTAGGTTGTATTAACCTGCCACTCTGGTGTGTAGTTGTCCATCGTATCAAAGACGTATCCTGACTCTTTGGCAATACGGATGAACTCTGCCAGTTTTGGTAGGTTTTGTGTTGCCCCCATACCGCGTTTGCCATCTTCGAATAAGAATTCATGAGTTAAGACAATCACTTTGTCCGCATGTAATGGCGTACCGCAAGGGAATTGTTGGGCTTTAGAGTTAATCGGATTGATGGTGGTAGGAGCACAGCTGTTTAAAGCTGCGTCAACATAGCTCAAAAATGGAACCGCTTCCGTTAAGCTGTTTGCAGGCATCGCAATTCCCCAGTTTTCTGGTGCCCAATCCACATCCCAGCCGTGTGTTTGATAGCCTTTATTGGCCAACATATTCTGTACTTCAATGGATGCTTTGACACTGTTTGAAGGGTTGTCGGGATCACAAACATAACCGGGCTCCCATGGTTTAAGATTGTCCGATGTTGCACAGAGACCATCTGCTTTAAAGCTTTTCGTCACACGCCAACCGTTAGTGTAGGGAAGACGAGCAAGCTCATCACCCTTGTAGTTTGGGTAGCTGCTAATGGAAGGGAAGTAGCGCTCCAGAACCGCAAGGTTTTGTTCAAAGGTTGCGGCATCATAAACAGGATCTTGATAGGAGTTGATTTGATGATTGCCTGTTGCATTACATTCAGCTCCGCTGTTTGGGCCAAATTCTTCCACGCAGTTATGGATCATGTGGTCGTAACTGTGGTTCCCCACGACATGACCAGAGTCGAGAGCCAACTTGAGCGCCTCAAGTGCTCGGTCTTCATTTTCATCCCCAATTCCATCTAAGTGCCAAGCATTAAAATAGAATGTGGCTTTAATTCCGCCTTCATTGAGCACTCGAATGACATCAAGGCTCGCGTTAATTGGGCCGTCATCAAAGGTCAAATAAATCGTGCCCTTTGGGCTTGTTTGTGCCAAAGCACTTCCTGAAATGACGATACTCGCAGCAGTAAGTAAAGCCAGTTTTTTTAATTTCATTTTTATATCCTTTTTGAAATTAATTAATAATGACGTTGCTAGTTTTATATTGATAAAAATGTTTTTATATTCGCTAATTAAATAACGATTAATCAAAGGCGTTGCTCTCTTCTTGGTTATTATCCTATCCATGATTGCCAATCTAAAAATAGGGTTAATTGTTCGAAATGAGATTTCGTTCACGAACAATGCAACCGGTTGCGCTTTTTTGCATGGATTTATTTTGCTACAGTTTTTAGGTCAGATTTTGAACAAGGGAAAATAAGCAATGAAAAAGATTTTGTTATGCTGTAGTGCGGGCATGTCAACGAGTATGCTGGTCAAGAAAATGGAGCAAGCTGCCGCGAGCAAAGGGATTGAATGCAAGATTGATGCATTATCGGTCAATGCCTTTGAGGAAGCGATTAAAGAATACGATGTTTGTCTGTTAGGGCCGCAAGTGCGATTCCAACTCGAGTCTTTGCAGAAGACAGCGCAGGAGCATGGTAAGAATATTGCGGCGATCTCTCCGCAAGCGTACGGAATGATGAAGGGTGATGAAGTTCTTCAGCAAGCGCTAGATTTAATTAACTAATTCGCGAACGTAAAAATTTAAGAAGTTAATCAGGCTATATATTAAATATGGCTAAGGGTTGCTTTGTCTAAAAATAAGGAAGGATTCTATGAAGCTTTATGATGCGATAATTGGAGTGGTTGAAAAATATATTGCTCCAATAGCGGCTAAAGTTGGTAATCAGCCTCACGTGAGAGCGATGCGTGATGGTTTTATCGTGGCCATGCCATTTATTATAGTTGGTAGTTTTATTTTAATTTTTGCTTTTCCACCTTTTTCAGAAGATACCACTAATACTTTTGGTCGAGTGTGGTTAGATTTTGCTACTAAGCACTTCGATACCATTATGATGCCCTTCAATATGTCGATGGGGATCATGACGATATTTGTCTCGTTGGGGGTCGCTTACAGTTTAGCGAAAGCTTACAAAATGGATGGCATCACGAGTGCTGTGTTATCGCTGATGTGCTTTTTGTTGGTGGCAGCACCAGCTAAAGATGGTGCTTTATCGATGGCACACATGGGCGGAACGGGAATCTTCACTGCAGTGATGTGTGCCTTCTTCGCGGTGGAGCTCTATCGCTTTATGAAAAAGCACAACATTACTATTCGAATGCCAGAACAAGTTCCTCCTGCGATTGCACGATCCTTCGAGGTTCTACTGCCAGTCTTAGCTATTTTTATTACGCTCTACCCACTGAGTTTATTCGTGCAAGCCCAATACGATATGTTGATTCCAGATGCGGTTATGGCAATGTTTAAACCTCTGATCAGCGCATCTAATACACTTCCTGCTATTATTGGTGCCTTGTTGGTATGTCAGCTATTGTGGTTTGCTGGTATTCACGGTGCGGCCATTGTTGTTGGCCTGCTGTCTCCTATCTTCCTAACGAATATCAGTGCAAACATTGATGCGTTCGTCGCCGGACAGCCCGTTCCAAACGTCTTTACTCAGCCATTCTGGGATTTTTACATCTTTATTGGTGGCTCTGGTGCGACATTAGCGCTAGTGATGTTGATGTCTTTCAGCCGTTCAGCGCATTTAAAGAGCATTGGTCGCATGAGTGCGGTACCAGGACTCTTCCAGATTAACGAACCCGTTATCTTCGGTAGCCCTGTGGTGATGAACCCAATTCTCTTCCTACCATTTGTTTTTGCTCCAGTGATTAACGCCACTATCGCTTACTTTGCTGTTCAGTTTGGTTTTGTTGGTATGGGCGTAGCGACAACGCCTTGGACAACCCCGGCCATCATCGGTGCATCATGGGGAAGTGGCTGGACATTTACACCGATTCTCCTCGTTGTTGGGCTACTAATTCTTGATCTCTTCATCTATCTGCCATTTTTCAAAATGTTTGAGAAACAGATTCTGGAGCAAGAGCAACCCACGACAGAATCTCAAGAGCAGCCACAAGGCAGTGGCCAAGGTGTTACCGCTTAATTTATCGAGATTTGAGGCTGCATAGTCGCAGCCTCTCTTTGGAGGAGAGAAAAATGGAACAAGAACTGGTGGTGATGGAAATCATTTGTAATGCCGGTGAAGCAAGAAGTTTGTGCTTTGAAGCATTGAAATTATCACGAAAGAAAGAGTTTGCATTGGCAGACGAAAAACTGGCTCAAGCAAAGGAGTGTTTGAACAAGTCACACCTAGTGCAAACGCAACTGATTGAAGAAGATCAGGGTGAAGGCAAAGTGCCTATGACATTGGTCATGGTGCATGCACAGGATCACCTTATGACGACAATCTTGGCTCATGAGCTTGCAGTAGAAATGGTCGAACTTCATAAGCAGTTGGCTGGATGAGGAAGTCTTATGTCTAGAAAAGGACTAAAACTTGCGATTATCGGGGGAGGCAGTAGCTATACCCCAGAGTTAGTCGAAGGTGTATTAAAAAGAGCAGCATTTCTGCCAGTAGAGCAAATCCATTTTGTCGATATTGAGGCGGGTGCAGAAAAACTGGAGATCATTCGTCAGTTATCGCAAAGAATGGTGGATAAGGTTGGCGTTAAGATTGAGATCAAAGCTGGCTTTGATCGTAGAGAAGCGATCTTGGGTGCCGATTTTGTCATGACACAATTTCGTGTAGGCGGATTAGCCGCCCGAGCTAGCGATGAGCGCATTCCATTGAAGTATGATGTGATTGGTCAAGAAACCACAGGGCCAGGTGGTTTTGCTAAAGCACTGCGCACCATCCCGGTAATCCTCGATATTTGTCGAGATATCGAAGAGTTAGCACCTGAGGCTTGGATGCTGAACTTTACCAATCCAGCAGGGCTGGTTTCTGAAGCGGTAAGTAAGTACTCCAAGGTGAAAAGCATTGGCTTATGCAATGTGCCAGTCTCGATGCAAATGATGATTGCAGAGATGATGGATTGCGAGCCCAAGGAATTGCAGCTTGAGTTTGCTGGCCTTAATCACTTGGTATGGGTACATAACGCTTGGCTAGACGGAAAAAATATCACGGAGACCGTGTTGGAAAAAGTTGGTGATGGTGCCAATTTCAGCATGAAGAACATTTGGGAAGAACCTTGGGATCCCACCTTCTTAAAAGCCTTAGGGGCCATTCCTTGCCCTTATCATCGCTACTTTTATCAAACCGACGCAATGTTGGCTGAAGAGAAGCAAAGCGCGTTAGAAAAAGGCACGCGAGCTGAGCAGGTGATGGAAACTGAAAAAGCGTTGTTCCAGCTTTATCAAGATCCCAGTTTAGACCATAAACCTGAAGAGTTAGAGCAACGTGGTGGGGCGTACTATTCAGATGCGTCACTAAACTTGGTGGATGCGATTTACAACAACCGAAACAGTATCCATGTGGTTAACGTCTTAAATAATGGTGCGATAAATACGTTGCCGGATAACGCCGTGATTGAATGCAGTTCAGTGGTAGGAAGTTGGGGAGCTAAGCCGATTGCTATAGGCACTTTGTCACCAAAAGTCAGTGGACTGTTACATCAAGTGAAAGCATATGAACAATTAGCGATCGAAGCTGCTGTTCATGGCGATTACCATCAGGCCTTGATGGCATTAGCGAATAATCCATTGGTTCCTGATATTGGTAGAGCTAAGCTGATTTTGGACGATATTCTCCAAGAAAATGCAGAGTACTTACCGCAGTTTAAGTTAACCTCTCTTTAATAGTAAGGTGGATGCTGAGATGAAAGTTATTTTTAACGCTGACGATTTTGGCCTCACGCGAGGGGTAAATGATGGCATTGTACAAGCTCATTTAGATGGCGTAGTGCGCTCAACTACGATGATGGTTGGCATGCCAGCAGAAGCGCATGCGGTTGAGTTGGCTAACCATTTGCCGGAGTTAAAAGTAGGCCTTCATCTCAGATTCACTGCGGGGAGACCGCTAACGGAAGGGCAAAACCTAATCGGCAGAGATGGCGATTTCACTCCTTATGGGCAATTTTGGCATCGACGAGACTACGATCCTATTGCGATACACAACGAAGCAGTGGCACAAGTTGAGTACTTTTTGGCGCTGGGATTGAACTTGAGCCATATCGATAGTCACCACCATGCTCATACTCATCCACAATTTGAACCCGTCATTTACGACATTGCGAGAACCTATCAAGTACCGCTGCGAAGCACGGGATTGGCTGGTGAAGAAGAGTTTGGTTGCCGCTATCACTTCACCGATCATTTCTATGACAAGCGAGTAGGGCACGATTCGCTGATACAACACTTGTTGAAGTTAAAAGAGCACTATGACGTTGTAGAAGTGATGTGCCACCCCGCCATCGTGGACACTGAGCTAGAAGCTTGCAGTGGTTATGCGAAACAAAGAGAACTTGAACTGGCCATTTTAACCAGTGATGAACTCAAGCTAAGTTTGAGAAAGCATGATATCGAAGTCACGGATTATTCCGAGTTGATTTTTGCACCACTGCACAGCTGTGTATGATTAAGACTGCCAGCATTGCCCCCTAGTCACCTTTCAAGTTGCTGGCAGTCACTTTTTATTGGAGAAGCTCTGAGCGCTTCGAATTGGGTTGAAGGAATGGCAAGAATTAAAGATGTAGCAGAGCTTGCTGGTGTAAACCGCTCTACCGTATCGCGCATTATTAATGGCGAAGGCAAATTTAAAGAAGAAACCAAGAAGAAAGTTGAATGGGCGATGGCGCAACTCAACTACCGACCAAGTGCTATAGCGCGTTCACTGGCCACATCTTCTTCCAATATGGTGGGGCTATTAGTTACCTACTATACAGGTGGTTTCTTCGGAGAAATGATGGACCGTGTTCAAACCGAGTTAGATCAACACAATAAATTCCTCATCACCGCTCAAGGGCACCATTCCGCGCAAGGTGAACGAGATGCAATACAACGCTTTCATGACCTACGTTGTGATGGCTACGTCTTGCACAGCCGTTACTTATCTGATGATGATTTGAGAGAGTTAGCTCAGCAAACAACACCGTTCGTCTTATTAGATAGATACGTCGAAGGATTGGAAGAACGTTGTATTACCTTCGATCATCGAGCGGCTAGTTTGATCGCCGTGAATCATCTAATTCACCAAGGTCATCTTCAAATCGGTTGCATTACTGGCCCAAGCCAACGGTATAACAGTCAACTGAGAAAACAAGGCTATCTAGATGCAATGAAGCAGATAGAGAATCAAGGAGGGAGAGCATTATGCATTGAAGGCGATTATGGTCGAAAAAGTGGCTACCGCGCGATGCAAGTTTTGCTTGAACGTGAACCTAGATTGACGGCGGTATTTTCTTGCAGTGAAGAAATGACGATTGGTGCACTGCAATATTTGCATGAGAAGAAAATTGCAGTTCCAGAGCAAATATCTATAGTCAGTTTTGATAGTGTCGATCTGTGTGAGAGCCTTTATCCGACCGTGACAGCGGTGCATTTCCCTATTAGTGAAATGGCGGAAGTGGCGGTTCAAACCTTGATACATCTCATTAAAGATCAACCACTCACCCCTATAGACGGTTTTCAGCCGATACTAAAAAGGCGGAATGCAGACCGTACAATTTAATCGAATCAGACACCTGCAGTAAGTTGAATTGTTGACTATCTTTGTAAGAGACATAACAAGGAGAGAGATATGTTTCAACTTACTCCCTACCTTTACTTTGCCGGACGCTGTGCAGAAGCCCTCGAATTTTATCATCATTGCTTTGGTGGACGTGTAACAAACATCCGTTTGTTCAAAGATGCCCCTCAATATATTGAATCGGTAGAACCTGATTGGATTATGCATGCCGAATTTGAAGCGAATGGTATCCATCTGATGCTCTCCGACGGTGTCGTTGCCAAGGAGTTAGCGGGAAACAATATGGCGTTGTCTCTGCGCGTTGATGATCTCGACATACAATTAAAGTTGTTTGACCAATTGGCTGATGGTGGGCGAGTGATGATGCCTTTAACTGATACCTTTATTGGCAGTCGTTTAGGAAAGGTTGAAGACAAATTTGGTGTTCGTTGGATGATTCACTGTAAATTTACAAATTGATAGTGATTGGAAATGTGAATTGTTATTGATGAATTAATTGACAAAATCCACTAAAATTTCGCCTTTGTTTTAGAAATTTTGGTCTTAACGAGAAGTGGCAACTATCAAAATTACAGTAGATCGTATTCAACCTGGATTACATATACGTCTGCCGTTGAAGTGGAACGAGCACCCTTTTCTATTTAATAGCTTCAAGATCAAGGATCAAGAACAAGTGGAGATGATTCGCCACTTGGGTGTGAAGTGGGTCTTCCTCAATGTTAATCAGAGCGATACGCAGCCATTGCCTGCTAATCAGCAAAACCTTTCTGAAAGTGAACAGCAATCTGAAAAACTTGATGGCGAAACCAAAAAGCTTTGGGATGAAAAGCAAAAGCGTATCGAGAAGTTAAGTTCTTACCGACGTCGTGTCATTCAATGTGAAAAAGAGTTTGAACGTTCGTTGGCGAGAATGCGCTCTGTAATGACCAAAATTCGCAATCGTCCGACCGATGCGGTTGATGAAGCGAAACAACTCATCGATGACATCGTTGAAAAATTGATGAGTGATGACAATGTAACCCTCCATCTCATGAATGGGAAAAGTGAATTTGAAGATATTTATTTTCACTCATTAAACGTGTCCGTCATCGCTATGATGATAGGCCGTGCAAAAGGGTTTAGTGCCGCACAGCTAAAAGAACTTTCATTTGCCGCTTTGTTTCACGATATCGGTAAAATAAAAATTCCCTCTGCGATTGTCCGTAAGCAAACGCCACTCACAGATCCTGAGTTTAATTATCTCAAACTGCATACCAAGTACGGATTGGATTTAGCCAATACAGTAGAAGGTTTTCCTGATAGTGCGAAAAAGGTTATTGCGCAGCATCATGAGCTCAATGATGGTTCCGGTTATCCTGATGGTTTAAAGGAACATGAAATTGACGAGCTGACACAAGTGATTGCGGTGGCGAATGCTTTCGACAATTTATGCCATCACAACATTCCTACAGAACAGAAAATTCCCTACACCGCACTTTCTCATCTATATAAGAACTGCAAGCACCTTTATAGTGCCGAGAACCTGAATATCCTCATTAAGTTCATGGGAGTGTTTCCACCAGGTACGGTCGTACAACTTTCTAATAACATGGTCGGGTTGGTCATTTCCGTCAATGCGGCACATCTACTGTATCCCAATGTTTTGATGTACGACCCCGCAGTACCAAGAACTCAGGCGCCCATCATCGACTTAGCGGATAAAGATATAAAGATCGTCAGTGCCATTCATCCTAATAAATTACCTGACAAAGTGAGAGAGTACTTAAATCCTCGTTCACGAATTTCATATTTCTTTGATAGTGACGATTAGTTATCCACAGGATTTTGTGAATATCTTCTTTATATATTGAAGATAAAACCACAAAAAATAAACGTTTGAGTGAATAATCATCACTCGAACGTTTTTTTTAGAAAAAACGGCAAATAGCACTTGCCAAAGAAACTGCCTTCCCTATAATGCGCATCCACCGACACGGCAGACGGCGTAAGGCCTCAGCAACGTCGGGTGAGGTAAAAGCTTCTGAGAAAATAAATTTGAAAAAGTGTTTGACTCTTCAAATTAACTCGCTAGAATGCACCTCCGCTTTGAGAGAAAAACTTCTCGAAAAGCAAGCTCTTTAACAATATAAACCTATCAATCTGTGTGGGCACTCGTTGATGATAATCCAAAAGATTTATCAATGAACTGAGTGACCAAAACGATACTAAGTAT